>JAYUJS010000652.1:0-4942 GCA_043765095.1 Ferruginibacter sp. | reverse complement strand
TTGGAAAGCAACTTTTTGGTTTCATTATTTTTATAATTATTTAAAACAATGGGAAATAAGGCAGATTCTAATACGCCTAAAACTAAACCAATAGGTGCTGCAAACCTAACTGCTACACTAAAAACTCCTAACTCATCTTTGCCTAAAAATTGATTTATCATAAATCTATCAATAAAAAACCAAGAGTAATAAGCTAAAGAAGAAAAAATGAGTGGGGTGGAAAATTTTAAATTTTCTTTTAAATTTTGAAAATCAAAGTATAAGCCTAGTTTATTGTAATTGGCTAGGATAAATAAGGGTAAAATTGTTAACTGAGCTGAAAAAGTAGCAATAATAATTCCTTTTATACCATAGTTTTGGTATAAAACAAAGTAAATAGTGAGACCAATATTTACAACTATAGACAATGCCGTTATTAATGAAGATTTTACAGACTGCATGCTCCAAATAATGATGGAATTTAAATAATTATTTAGCCCAGTAATAAATAAAGTGGCCAAAACAATAAGAAATAAAGACTCGTATTTTTTATCAAAATAAATATGAATACCTAAAAAATAATGTGCTGCAGCTAAAATTGTGGTAAAAAAAAGAAAAGAACAAAACACAAACCAAAAGCAGGTAGATATTATTTTTTTTACTTTTACCTCATCAGTAATATCTGCTAATATTCGCATTACTGACTGCTGTATTTGAAAGCTAAATATTAATGCAAAAACGGTGTTTAAAATTAGTACAAACTCAATATTGCCATAATCTTCTTTTGATAACTTATTGGTATAAAGTGGCAGCAGAAAAAATTGTATCAGCTGGTTTAATATTTGTACTGAACCAAAAGATAATAAACTTTTAAAAAGTAATTTTTTGATGTTATTTTGTTTCATAAAAATATTCTCCATCTTTAAAATAAGATTCTACCAATTTATCTTCAGCAAGTAGTTCTAAAGCTTTTATTAATTGTGTGGCTCTAGCAGTAACTGTATGTTTTTCTACTACTAAAATGTAAGCATTTTTGGCTAGTTCTTCTATTAAAGCTGGGTTTTTTAAAAGATTCACGCAAGCTTCACCCACATCTTCAGGCTTACAAAATATAGCATGCTTACCATTTACAAAACCGTAATCTTCCATATCTTTTACAGGGTAGCAAATCATGGCTGTATTGTATAACGGAATCTCTAAAAATTTGCGTACAAAATATTTGTAACCACTTCCACATATAAAATTTATTTTGCTAGAAGCGGATAGTCGTCTTATAAATTTATAACCCATCTCATTTCTCGCTATGGTAGATAAAAATTTATTTACAATTACATCAAAATAATATTTTATTTTAGTTATTCTTTTAAAAGGCAGTATTTTTAAGTTTGATGTATTTATTGATTCCTCTGCAATTTTTCTTGTTTTGTATGATACGCCTGGTATACAAATATCCCATTTTTTACTACAACTAATTGCCTCTTTAATATCTACACAATGGGGCACTTCAATAACAATTTTATTTTTTGTAATGTCATTTATGTTTAATGCAGGGTTTGGTAATTTTAAAAAGTTATCGTCTAAGTATTTTATATCTAAAGAAGTTTCAAATTTATTTGGGTGCATTGCAATAATAATTCCATCTGTGTTGTTTATTATATCATTTTTAAATTCTTTAAGACCATCAAGCCGAATATTTCTAGATACATCAAGACCATGAGAATCACCATGAAACCAGAATAACTTTTTCTTTTTTTGAATAAACAAGTAATCAACTATTTTAGAATAGTGGCTAGCATTATATTTTTTATTGTGTAAGTTAATATAGAAGTAAAAATCTTTATGGTTTTCTTTTTGTATGCACCACATTAGAGAATTATCAATTATAATAATGTCAGATGAAGTTGCAATTTTCTCTATGTCTTCAAAGGTTATTTTGGTTACATCTACAAAATCAATTAGCGTTTCTTTAGATACTAATTCATTAAATAACTTTGGGTGAAAAGAGGTTACATAATAGTATATTTTAGCGTAAAAAATCGAAATTTTCATATATTGTTTACGTTAAAAATTAAATTTGTTGTTTTTATTAACTAAAATTAAATCTACACTTGCTTTTTAAAATTTTCTAAAAATTTTTTGTGGTCAATAGCAAAATATCCAGTTACTTGTTGATGTGGTTCTACAGACCTTGTAACTACTGCACCCATTGAAATAAAACTTTTGCTTTTTAAAGTAATTCCAGGTGCCGTAGAAGCATTTATACCTACCCAAACTTCGTCTTCAATAGTTGTGCTACCTCCTAACGTTGTACCTGCAATAATAAATGAACCTTTACCAATAAACACACCATGGGCAATATGTATTAAATTATCAATTTTTACATCATCTTCAATTTGCGTCATTCTAAATAAAAAGCCTTTATCTATACATGTATTTGAACCAATATGCACATTGTTTTTTATAATTACTTTGCCATCATGAAAAACTGGTAATACACCTTTTTTTGTGCGCTTATATTCAAATCCTTCAGACCCAATTACAGTCCCTGATTGTATAACACAATTGTCACCAATCTCCACATCAGGTAGAATGGTAACATTAGGACCTATAATACAATTTTTACCAATGATAACATTATTTTCTGCTACATATGCATTAGGATGAATCGAAGAAGAAGAATCTATTTTAGTTGGTATTTTTACATAACAATCTTTAGAAATTTTATTTGCAATGCTGAAGTAGTCATATCTTGGATCTTCTGAAATAATAATTTCTTTATCTTTTATTTTTTCTGATAAGTCTTTTGTTACAATACATCCTGTTATATTGATATTGGCATTAATATCATTTAAAAATTTTTCATCATCTAAAAATGTTAGAGAATTTACAGTTGTGACATTACTTAACCCTAATTGATTATACGTTTTTGTAATAATATAATTTGAATGCAATAGTTCATTAATAAATAATTCCGTTATCATTTTTTAAATTTGAGATAAATTAGAAATTGTATTAGTAAAAAGTTCTTGCCCTACCTTTAATCCCGCTGTCTGTAATAGTAACAATGGCTTTGGGCCTAAATAAGCCAATGTTTGAGTCATCTTTTGTACATAACCATTTTTATTTGGATACAAATGAAAACCTTCATCGTTTACGTATTGCATATCTATTGCACCTGCTAAGTGAATAATGCCTAAGCTTTTATTTAATTTTTTTATCTCTTTTAAATTAAACAATGATGCAGAGGTATTATCTAGTAGTACGTTTAAATTATTGTAATCACAGAAAAATATAAAATCTGCCATAGGCATAGAAGATGTTATTTCTTCAATATTTGTACTAACTAAAATATTGTTTGCTCCTAATTCTTCACAACCTGCCTTAAGTAATACTCCATAATGATCACTAGAAAAAATGATTATATTGTTTTCTTTTATTTCATACCCTGCTTCAAAAATTATTTTCAGCATTAAGTGTTTACAAAAGTCAAATATTTGTAGGTCAGGATGATTTTCCCAAGTTCCAGCGATTGTAATATTATTTTTTTTACAAAACGCTACATCAATATCATTAGTCCGTAATTCCCATTTTTCATACATAATCGGAATTGCTGCACATGGTTTTAGGTACTTTAATTTTTCTTCGTTTAATGGTCTAAGATGCCCAGAATTTGTAACTATATCTGCATTTTGTAAAAAAGTGATAGGCACATTATTCTTTGAAAATTCAAATTGAGAAATGTCAATATTTAAAAATCTTGCAATATTTAAACACTCTTTTATAATGTCTTCAGCTTTGCCGTATATAGAATCATTAACTACGGCATAAACTCTTTTTGCACCAGCTAAAGCAGCAATAATTGGTGTATATAAAAATAAGCCCGAAGCAACTTCAGTTAATACAGTTATATTATCAAGGTTTAATTGAAGGATTTCAATAGATTCTACAATTATTTTATGATACCTAAAATGTTTGTTTTCCAAAACCTAACATTTATGCTAAAGTTTTAAAATACTCCGCAGTTAATAATATCCCTTCTTCCAAATCTACTTTTGCTTCAAACCCTAACACCTCTTTTGTTTTTTTCACACTTGGTATACGCATTTCAATATCTGCACTTAATGCATCTTTATAATAAATTTTGCTATCACTTTTTAATACACGGCATACAGCCTCTGCTAGTCCTAAAGTAGTAATAACCGTTCTTTGGTTCCCTAAGTTAAAGCTTTCGCCTATTGCTTTAGGGTCTTCTATACAACGTATTAAGCAATCTACAAAATCAGTAACGTAGCACCAAGCACGTATTGCAGTACCATCACCGTATATAAATATATCTTCGTTTTTAAGTGCTTTCTTAATAAATATTTGCAAAGCACCTTCGCCTGTTTGCCCTGGGCCATATACATTAAAAGGTCTTACAGTTACAACTGGTAATTGGTATTGTTTGTAATAAGCATGTGCTAAATGCTCCCCTGCAAGCTTGCTTACAGCATACACCCATCTTGCTTCACCTACGCTTCCAGATACCGCAGTATCTTCTTCTGTACTTTTAAAAGCATGGCTACCAAAAATTTCTGAGGTAGAAAAATCAATAAAACGCTCACTAACACCATTTACTTTAGCTGCTTCCAATGCATTTGCAGTTCCTATCATGTTTACACTCATGGTACGTACAGGGTCTTTTATTACGGTATCAATACCTGCAATGCCTGCAGCATGTACTACAATATCAGCTCCTTTCATAGAGGCAGTTAAAAAAGGCAAGTCTAATACATCTCCTTTTACAATTGTTACGTTTGCATGGTTAGCAAGTCCACTGTTTGTTAAGGTATCTCTATGAAAATTATCGTACACGACAATTTTATTTTTTTCTACGTAATGCTTTATCAATGTGTTAGCAATAAAACCAGCTCCGCCAGTAATAAAAATCGTTTTGTTCTCTATCATAATAAATTTGCTATAG
>JAYUJS010000651.1:0-4943 GCA_043765095.1 Ferruginibacter sp. | reverse complement strand
ACATAAGTTGCCCTAGTTGTGGTCGTACATTATTTGACTTGCAAGAAACCACTTCTAAAATAAGAAATGTAACCCACCATTTAAAAGGCTTAAAAATTGCAGTAATGGGCTGTATTGTAAATGGCCCAGGAGAAATGGCTGATGCAGACTTTGGCTATGTAGGTAGCGGTGTAGGAAAAATAACTTTGTACAAAGGCAAGGAAGTAGTGAAGAAAAATATTAATAGTGATATAGCGGTAGATGAGTTAATAAATTTATTGAAGGAGAGTGGTGTTTGGATAGAGCAGAGTATTTAGTAATTAGTATTCAATACTAAGTATTGAATACTTAGATGCTGCTTTTTTACTTAAAAAATATTTTATTTCAAGTTTTTTATAGTTGAATAAATGTGGCTTTTTTTAGTATTTTTCTTTAAGCATTGGGTTGAAAACTCTCTTGCATTTTAAAAGAAATTTTACTTTTAAAAAAAGAATTTTAAAATTATTTTAAAAAAAGAAAATGCAAACAGATATTTTAGTAATTGGCTCAGGCATTGCAGGGCTTACGTATGCCTTAAAGATAGCACAAGAAATGCCAAATAAAAATATAACAATTTTAACCAAAACGCAAAGCGATGAAACCAATACAAAGTATGCCCAGGGTGGTATAGCAGGTGTTACTAATTTTAGTGAAGATAGTTTTGCAAAACATATAGAAGACACTTTGATAGCAGGTGATGGGCTTTGTAACCCACATGTGGTAGAGATTGTGGTAAAAGAAGGTGTAGATAGAATAAATGAACTTATAGCTTGGGGAGCTAATTTTGATAAAGACCCAGATGGTGATTATAGACTTGGCAAAGAAGGTGGGCATAGTGAAAATAGAATATTGCACCATAAAGATGTTACAGGAAAAGAAATGGAAAGAGCATTGCTTGAAGCCATAAAAAAATGTAGTAATATTAATTTAATAAGCCATTGCTTTGTTTTGGATATTATTACACAACATCATCTTGGATATTTGGTAACCAAAAGCACACCAGATATTGAATGCTATGGTGTGTATGTTTTAAACCTAGCAACAAATAAAATTGAAAAAATAACAGCAAATATTACCTTGCTTGCTACAGGTGGAAACGGACAAGTGTATAGAAGTACTACCAACCCTGCTATAGCTACAGGAGATGGTGTAGCCATGGTTTACAGGGCAAAAGGTAGAATAGAAAATATTGAGTTTATACAATTTCACCCAACAGCATTGTACGAAGCAGGTGTACGAGGGCACTCATTTTTAATAACAGAAGCTGTAAGAGGCGATGGTGGTATTTTGCGCAATGCAAATGGCGAAGCATTTATGGAAAGGTATGATGCAAGAAAAGATTTGGCTCCAAGAGATATTGTAGCTAGAGCCATAGACAATGAAATGAAAATAAATGGAACCGAGTTTGTGTATTTAGATTGTACACACATGAACCAAGAAAAATTTAAAGAGCATTTTCCTAACATACATGCAAAATGCTTGAGCATTGGTGTAGATGTTGCTAAAAATATGATACCCGTTTCCCCTGCGGCTCATTATAGTTGTGGCGGAGTAAAAACAGATGAGCATGCAAGAACGAGTATAAAAAATTTGTATGCTGCTGGAGAGTGTGCCAGTACTGGTTTGCATGGTGCCAATAGGCTTGCTAGCAATTCATTATTAGAAGCAATGGTATTTGCACATAGGGCATTCTTAGATACAAAAAATAATGTAAGCGTCCAAAATGCTCCTTCTAAGGCTAAAGGAGCATTCCCTGATTGGAATGCAGCAGGTACAACCGCTCCCAAGGAAATGATTTTGATAACTCAAAGTTTAAAAGAAATGAAACTTCTTATGAGCGACTATGTGGGTATTGTGCGCAACAATGAGCGCTTGCATAGAGCCAATCGTAGAATAGATTTGCTACACGAAGAAACAGAATATTTGTATGAGCGTACAGCAGTATCACCACAGCTTTGCGAATTGAGAAATATGATAACCGTTTCTTACTTAATTATAAAAAGTGCAGAGCTTCGTAAAGAAAGTAGGGGCTTGCATTACAATACAGATTATTTAGGCAAGCAAGTTATATTACAAAATACTATTTTATAATATAACCCAAAAAATATTTTTTGGGTCATCTAAGAAGCAGCTATGGGCAGCAACATTGGCGTCGCACATTTCATCAATATATCTTTATTCAACTTTTATTATGCATTAGATTAAAAAACTAAAAATAAAAACCAATCTATTGCACAATCTGTAATATTTTCTACCCCGTCAGAGGAGATACAGCAGGCTTTTTATTATGCATTAAAATAGTTACTTGATTATGTTTATAGAAAAAATAATTTGTAATAATAAATTCAATTCATATTTTTAAAAATGTATTACATCATTTACCCAATATTATATTTATTTTCTCTTCTTCCATTTTTTATTTTATATGGCATAAGCGATTTTTTTGCCTTCATACTTTTTTATGTAGTACAATATAGAAAAGACATCGTACTCAATAATCTTACTATTGCATTTCCTGAAAAAACGGAAGAAGAACGTATTAAAATTGCAAAAAAATATTACCAATACTTTACAGATACCTTTATAGAAACTATAAAATTTATTTCAATTTCAAAAAAACAAGTACTAAAAAGAAGTATAGGCGATTATACTATAATAAATAATTTAATTGATAAAGGTTATAACATAAACTTAATGGCAGGGCATCAATTTAATTGGGAATTTGCTAATTTGTTGTATGCTATCAATTTAAAAATCCCTTTTGTAGGAGTTTTTACAACTATATCAAACAAAGCAATTGAAAGAATATTCTTAGATATTAGAAGAAGATATGGTACAATATTAATTAGTGCTTATGAATTTAAAAATAAAATGCACGCTGTTTTTAAAAACCAATACATGCTAGGTTTAGCAGCAGATCAAAACCCTAATAGCCCTACTAAAGCATATTGGATAAATTTTTTTGGAAAGCCAACACCATTTTCTAATGGGCCAGAAAAAGGCGCAAGAAAAAATAATGCAGCAGTAGTTTTTGTTGGTTTTAAGAAAGTAAAAAGGGGGTATTACAAATTTGAAGCCACACTTCTTTGCGAGCAGGCAGCTAATACAAAAGAAGGAGAACTTACACTTTTATATAGAGATATTTTAGAAAAAACTATAAAACAAGATCCAGCAAATTACTTATGGAGCCACCGTAGGTTTAAATTTGAATGGAGCAATGAATACAAGGAACTTTGGAAAGATGGAAAATTTCCTTAATAAAAAAGAGGCTGTTTCATAAATTTGAAGCAGCCTCTTTTTAAGTTTTTACTTTTAATTTGTATGTTACTTTGCTTTTGTAGCAGAAGGTTTTGTGGTAGGTTTTGGAGTTATCACCGCTGGTTTTGTACCAGGTGCAGCAGGCTTATTACCAGCTTGCTTTGAAGAAGCTGGCTTTGTTGCAGATTTAACTGATGGATTATTTTTTGTAACAAACTCTAAACTCTTTGCCGCTTGTGCATCTGTAGTATCCAGTGCTAGTGCTTTTTTGGCATATTCTATGGCAGCTACTTGGTCTCTTTTAATGTTAAAAGAGTAACTCATCATAAATGAATACGCACCAGATAATTGATCTTTTACTTTAGCTTTATCAGCTGCTTTTTCTCCAACCTCTATTGCTTTGCTGTATGATGAAGCAGCAAGCCCTGTAGTGCTTGTAGAATCTATGCCAGCATTAGATTTTGCTAGCATGTAAAAGCCAAACATATCATCAGGATATTTAGTTGTGTACTTAGTAAAAACAGCAGATGCAGAGTCATACTTATTTATTCTGTAGTATGAATAACCAGCATTATATAAATCTACATTATTGTAATTCTTTTTTATAAATAAAACTCTATTATACCAATTTCCAGCTTCTACAAAGTTGCCTTTGTCTTTATAATAAACAGCCATTACTTTCAAATAATCTACTTTATTTTTTTCAAGTGTATCAAGCCCTACGGCTTTCTCAGTCATACTAGCAGCGGTTTGCTCATTGCCTGCAAATTTTAATAAAGTATATGCATAACTTGAATAATCACCTGCTCCTATTTTACTTTGTAATTGTCTTTTAAGGTATTCTTCAAAATTAATTTTAGCATTTACAGAATCATTTGTTTTCATATAAGCGTACGCTTTTAACCCAAATAAATTTGGATACGGGTTTGTGCCACCTGCAGCAATACATTCATTACATTTTGCTATAGACTCTGCAAACATTCCTTGCGCAAATTTTATATTTGCCTTTGCATAACATGCACTAGGGTCATCATCAGATACTGCAAGTGCTTTTTCTAAATTTAATGCTGACTTTGCAATGTCAGTACTAAAATAATACCTGTACAAACTATTATAAACTGGTGCATAGTTTGCATCTTTAGCAATTGCCTCATTAAACAAACTTAAGTACAATGGTTCTTGAGAAATGCCTTGTGTTTGAAACAACCTACCTTTTCTAAAATACGCTCTTGCATAGTTAGGGTTTATGGCAATAGCTGCATCATACGCTTGTATGGCATCTCCACCTTTGTCTTGTATTTTTCTGTAAGCATCGCCAAGGTTTGCCCATACTTCTGGGTCTTTAAATCCTTTTAAGGTTGTAGCTAATTTTAATTTTTCTACTGCATAGTTAGCATCACCATTTTTTGCTTCTGGGTCACTATTGGGTGCGCCTACTGCGTTTAATACTTCTATTCTTTTAGCGCTGCTAAGGTTTATGGCAGTTTCAAATCTGCTTCTTGCATCAGCCATTTTACCTTCAAGCAATTCTACATTGCCCATACCTGCAAGTACTAATGGGCTATTAGGCGAAGTAGATAATTTTTGTTGATATAATTTTTTTGCACCAGCTATATCTTCTAAACCTATCATTGCTTGGCCAAGATAATAGGCAGCAGTTTCATCAC
>JAYUJS010000650.1:0-15130 GCA_043765095.1 Ferruginibacter sp. | reverse complement strand
CTATAGTAGTAGTGGTAGATATTAGCGAAAAAGCAGAAGATTTTACAAAGTCTAAATTATCATTTTACCAAATAATGATAGATTATTATTTTGGCTTTATTCCACGTATTGATGCATTATTATTTCCTTTATTTGTATTTATTTCTGTAATATTTTTTACATCTAAAATGGCTGGAAGGTCAGAGGTAATAGCAGTGCTAGCTAGTGGTATAAATTATAGAAGATTTATTTTACCCTTTATTGCTGGTGGGGTCGTGTTGGCTGCTGTACTTTGGCTTGGGTATAGATACGTAATACCAAAGGCAAATAAAAAATGGGCTGATTTTGAAATAAAATATGTTGATGCAAACTCTGGTATTAACAACGTTAATACATCTTATAAAGAAAAAATTTATTTTAAGCTAGATTCTAATAGCTATGTAGGTATAAAAGGATACGATACTATATCAAAAGTAGGAAGTGGATTTTTTATACAAAAATTTAAAGGAAATAAATTAATATATAATTTTAGGGCAGCAAGTTTTAACTGGGATACTGCTGTTAGAATATGGAAATTTACGAACGTAGTAGAAAGAACAATTAACGAAATAAATGAAACAATTGTAAATACAGCTGAGAAAAAAATTTCGTACAATTTTAAGCCAATAGATTTGCGCAGAGATAATTATTTAAAAGACCAAATGCTTACACCAGATTTAGATGCATTTATAAAAGGAGAAAAAATAAGAGAGTCAGATACTGTTAATACCTTGCTAGTAGAACGTTATAACAGAGATGCCATACCTGCATCTGTAATAATACTTACAGTTATAGGTACTGTACTTGCTAGTAGAAAAGTACGTGGGGGCAGTGGGGCACATATTGCATTAGGGGTTGTGCTAAGCATGCTTTATATATTGCTCAGCCGTTTCTCAGTTGTATTTGCTACCAAAGGAAATTTTCCTGCAATATTAGCTGCATGGATACCAAATGTAATTTTTGCTATTTTAGCTTTGGTCTTGTATAGACGGGCTGCAAAGTAGTTGTTATATAACATTTCGTTTTTTGTACAAATAATTTAGCATCTATTTTTTAAATAATTTTACATTCATATTAAATTTAAAAGATTTATTAAACTTTTATCATAAATAGTTTGTTTTACAGTTTTTAGCTTCGTAATTTTAAGCGTGGTTAAGATAGTTTTGGATTACGTTTATTTAAACCTATCACTGAGTATGGGCCACCCACTACATAATAATCAATTTACATAATTACTAAAATTTTTAAGTATTTACTCGAATATTAAAATCACATTCATAATTCAATATCATGGGAATAATAAAACAACGCTTTAAAGATAAAGCAGATGTAGTAGGGGCTGAAATGAAAGAAATGTTAAAAGAGCATGGAGACAAAAAAATTGGGGATGTTACACTTGCGCAGGTATACCAAGGTATGCGTGGTATTACTGGTTTAGTTACAGAAACTTCTCTGCTTGATGCACAAGATGGTATTAGGTTTAGAGGATACTCTATACCAGAATTGCAAGAAAAATTACCCAAAGCGCCTGGTGGCTCAGAGCCATTGCCAGAAGCATTATTTTATTTAATGTTAGTAGGTGATTTACCTACAGATGAAGATGTACAACATCTTACAAGTGTGTGGCAGCGAAGAAGCCATGTGCCTAACCATGTATTTGCCACCATTGAAGCATTGCCTATAACGGCACATCCTATGACACAATTTGTAGTAGCTGTGATGGCTTTACAAACAGAAAGTACCTTCGCAAAACGTTATGCACAAGGCATGAGTAAAAAAGATTATTGGGAAGCTACCTTTGATGATACAATGGATTTAATTGCACGATTGCCTCGTATAGCCGCATATATTTATAGAAGAAAATATAAAGGAGGCGAGCATATACAACCTAATGGATTGCTTGATTGGGCAGGTAATTTTGCGCACATGATGGGCTACGAAGACGAAGGGTTTAAAGAATTAATGCGCTTATATATGACAATACATGCTGACCATGAAGGCGGCAATGTATCTGCACATACAACTCATTTGGTTGGCTCTGCTTTAAGCGACCCTTACCTTAGTTTTGCCGCTGGTATGAATGGACTTGCTGGCCCATTACATGGCTTAGCAAACCAAGAAGTAATAAAATGGATTTTTGAATTGCGTGAGCAAATAGGAAGTGATAACCCTACCAAAGAACAAATATCAGCGTACGTAGAAAAAACGTTGGCAGAGGGAAAAGTAGTACCTGGTTATGGCCATGCTGTTCTTAGAAAAACCGACCCACGTTTTACAGCTCAAATGGAATTTGGAAAAAAGCACATGCCAGACGATAAATTGGTACAAACAGTATGGAATATTTATGAAGCTGTACCTCCAATATTAAGCAGTAAAGCAAAAATAAAAAACCCATGGCCTAATGTAGATGCACATAGTGGTGCATTGCTTGTACATTATGGTATGGTAGAGTATGAGTTTTATACTGTTTTATTTGGTGTAAGTCGTGCACTAGGCGTATTGGCTAGTCTTTGTTGGGATAGGGTTTTTGGTTTCCCGCTGGAGCGCCCTAAATCTGTAACAAACGATTTAGTAAAAAAATGGTTGAAAGGAGAGGATGAGGTTTGGGGAGACTGAAAAAGTTGAATGTTCAAGGTTAAAGATTCAAGAAATGAAAGTTGTTGAATATTGTTGAAAAGTTTAAAACTCCGAAATTTTTTCGGAGTTTTTTTTGAAGGGTAAGTTTATAAAATTATATTTGTAATCTTTGGGGAATTAGCTCAGTTGGTAGAGCGCTTCGCTGGCAGTGAATAGGTCAACGGTTCGAATCCGTTATTCTCCACCAATTTTTTTTACAGAATTTTAAATCATAATCCTTTTTATTAATTTTTTTTGCATCACCTCTTGAGGTAAATTCTCAATAATACAACTTTTTAAAACACATAGTAATCTTGTTTTTATAAAACCTTTAATGGTTACTATACTTATTTCTCGTACAGGTGCAGGGCTTTTAAAATAGCGTAGCATAGCTTTTTTTGCTGGGCTCATATCTATAGTAGAAAGTTCTGGCAAAAGAGTAATGCCTTCATTTTTTTCTACAAATCTTTTAAGGGTTTCTACACTTCCCATTTCGTATTCTAAATGTTTTTCTATTGAAGATTTTTTTTGAAGTTCACAAAGGTTTATTGCTTGACTTCTTAAGCAATGCCCTTCTTCTAACAACCACATTTTATTTACATCAATATCTGCTGGTAATAAATATTTTTTTGAAAATACTTTTTCTTTTTTGGATACATATGCTACAAATTCTTCATTAAATAAAACATCTTCATTCAATTCATTTTGCCCGAGGGGTGTGGCTAAAATACCTACATCAATAGTTCCGTTTTTTAAAAGTCTTACAATTTTTTCTGTTGTGAGTTCACTTATATTTAATCTTACTACGGGATACTTTTTTATAAATTGCGATAGAAATAATGGAAGCAGATATGGAGCTAATGTTGGAATAATTCCTATTTTTAAATTGCCTTCAATAGTATCTTTTTGTGATTGTATTATTTGTTTAATACCAGCAGTATCGGCTATAATCTTTTTAGCTTGTTCCACAATTAAAATACCTGTTTCAGTTGTAATAATAGGGGATGTGTTTCTTGTAAACAATATAGTTTTTAATTCAACTTCTAGCTTTTGTATTTGTAAGCTAAGGGATGGCTGTGCAATATTGCAATGGTTGGCAGCTTTGCCAAAGTGCTTATAGGTATCTAATGCCACTACATATTCTAATTGTTGTAAAGTCATAATAGTTTTAAACTATGGGTTTATAATATTAATTATTTAAAGGTATGATAAAAAAAGTATATTTTTATTTTATTAATATGAAATAAATAATAAATAATTAGCTTTTGTTGTTAATTACAAAAATATAATAAGTACAATAATTCAAAAATATTACGCCCCCCAATGAAAGGAAAAGAGTCATAAAGAAAATTATGGCTCTTTTTATTTTGCTCACATTTTTATTTTTTATTTTACAAGTTCCAAATATCTTTAGCAAGCCTAAATGTATTGCAATGAGCTTCCATTATTATTTTCACATCTTTACTGTAGCCACCACCCAGCGATACTACACAAGGAATATTGTTTTCTTTTAGCACTGTAAAAATATACCTATCTCTTTCCTTGCAACCTTCTATTGTTACATTTAATTTTCCAAATTTATCAGTATCTAATATATCTACACCAGCAAGTACAAATGCAATATCTGGTTTTACATCTTCTATAATCTTAGGGAATTCATTTTTTAAAAGATGTAAGTATGTTTCATTGGTAGTGCCATCAAGCAATTCTACATCTCTGTCACTTTTTTCTTTGTGAAAAGGATAATTATTTTTTCCATGCATACTAAAAGTAAAAACCCTACATTCATTTTCAAACAATTTTGCTGTGCCATTTCCTTGGTGTACATCTACATCAATAATTAATATTTTTTTAACCAATTCTTTTTTTAATAAATAGTTGCTTGCAATAGCTTGGTCATTAAGCATACAAAAACCCTCACCTCTATCTGCAAAGGCGTGGTGTGTACCACCTGCTACATTTAATGCTACACCATTTTGTAATGCATAATGGCAGCAGTTAATTGTACCTTGTGTTATTATTAATTCTCTCAATGTAAGTTGTGGGCTTTGTGGAAAACCAATGTGCCGTTGCTCTTTATCAGATAGGGATTGTGTTAATAATTTGTCAAGATAAGCTACATCGTGTGTCCATAAAATAATTTCGTTGCTACAAGGGTTTGGTTCAAATAAATTCTCTTTCGTAATAGTACCCTCATACAAAAGCTGCTCGGGTATAAGCTCATACTTTAACATTGGAAAGCGATGCCCTTCTGGTAATGGGTGCGCATATATCGGATGATGAGCTATTTTTAAAATTCGTTCTTGCATTTTTTTTCGCTAGTTTAATTCTACAATTTACATTCTCTATCTTTACAAAAATAATCTACATTGATATCGAAGGATCCATTGCATGGTAAAACATTAAAACTAATTCTCACAGATTTGGTACACCATTTTGGGTGGGCAGGTTTGGCAGAACAAATAAATATCAATTGTTTTAAAACAAACCCAACAATAAACTCTTCATTAAAATTTTTGCGTAAAACAGACTGGGCAAGAAAAAAAGTAGAGCAATTGTATATTTACTCAATATCATAAAAATAATACTATGCATCATTTAGATAGTGATACTATTATTGCACAAACAAAAAAATGGATAGTAGATATAGTAGTAGGCTGTAATTTTTGCCCATTTGCAGCAAGAGAAATAAAGCGTAGTAGTATTCACTACGAAGTATTATTTGATGCCAATAAGCAAACAGCTTTGCAAACAGTTGCTAAAATATTTAATTTATTAGATACTATTAAAACAATAGAAACTGCTCTTATAATTTTACCCCAAGGCTTTGATACATTTATTTATTATTTAGATATTGTAGATAAAGCAGAACAGTTATTAGCAAAAGAAAACTATGAAGGGATATATCAAATAGCCAGTTTTCATCCACAATATTTATTTGCTAGCAGTACAATTTTAGACTCCTCTAATTACACCAATCGTTCCCCTTACCCCATGTTACATTTTTTAAGAGAAGAAAGTGTAAGTAAAGTAATAGATGCGCATCCTAATATAGATGATGTGCCTGAAAACAATATGAAGTATACCAAAGAAATGGGCTTGGAGTATATGCAAAAATTATTTACAGCTTGTATGTAAAATATTGTATAAAGAATTTGATGTATTATTTTCTTCTTTATTTACAAACGCTGAAAATTATGTAAGCATTGTAAGGGCATTATCTACAAAAAGAAAATGACTTACAAGAGTTGAATTAATTTAAATTACAAAACTATCTGATGGAGGAAATATTACTAACGTACTAAATGAATTGGAAGCAGCAGCATTTATAGAATTTATTTTACCATTTGGCAAAACAAAAAAAAATAAACTTTACAGACTACATGACCCGTATACTTTATTTTATTTAAGATATACAAAGAAACACAATAAAGCTAAAAAATTGTATTGCAGCATTTGCAAAATACGCCTGAATGGAATGTATGCTGTGGTTATGAATATGAAAATTTATGCAAAATTCATTTATAAAAATTAAAGGAAGAGCTTGGTATTGCTGCTATTTATACTGAAACATCTAGTTTTTTGATAAAGGGTAACAAAGATAAAATGAGTTATCAAATAGATTTATTGATAGACACCGCTGATAGTTTTATAAATATATGTGAAATGAAATTTTACGATGCACCATTTACAATTACCAAGGATTATGCAAATAAATTACGTATACGTATTGCAACTTTTAGAAAAACTACAAAAACTAAAAAAATTTTTTTCTAACCATGATAACAACCTATGGTATAGCAAAAAATGAAAATGCATCTAGTTTATTGCAAAATTAAATTTTGTTAGATGATTTATTTTAGTATCATTTTTTTACTTTTCAATTACATCTTTAAATTTTTATATGAATAACTCTGAAATAAAATTTTTAGCAGGGCCACAAAACCGTTGGCAAGATTTTAAATATGCCTTAAATGTATTAACAGAATTTATAAAAGGATTTCGTACGCTACATTTTGTAGGACCGTGTGTTACAGTTTTTGGTTCTGCAAGATTTAAAGAAGATGATCCTTACTATAAGCAAACAGTAAAGATAGCAGGCGAAATAGCCAAGCTTGGTTTTACCATAATGACTGGCGGTGGGCCTGGTATAATGGAAGCAGCAAATAGAGGTGCAAAAGCAGTAGGTGGTAAAAGTGTGGGTTGTAATATAGTGTTGCCACACGAGCAGAGTCACAATCCATATTTAGATACTTGGGTAAATATTAAATATTTTTTTGTGCGTAAAAATTTGCTTATGAAATATTCTTATGCATTTGTAGTAATGCCTGGTGGTTTTGGTACGCTAGATGAGTATTTTGAAGCACTAACCCTTATTCAAACAAAAAAAGTAAGTGAGTTTCCTATGATAATTTTTGATAAAGCTTTTCATAAAAATATAATAGAGCATATAGAGTTGATGAAAGACGAAGCTACCATATCGGTAGATGATTTAAAACTTTGTTTGTTTACAGATTCTGTAGAGGAAGCAGTAGAATATTTAAAAGTAAATGCAATCGGAAAATTTGGTTTAAAGCCTATTGAAACAAAAAAAGATTGGTGGTTATTTGAATAAAATTTTATTGAGTTTTATATTTGGCTCATATAAAAACAACTTTTTTATAGTTTTATTCAGTTTTATTACTTCCAAGGTTAATGTATTGATAAAATTGCCATTAAATCTTACCTCAAAATAACGGTTTGTATTATATTGCGCTCTTTAAATAAATTATATATTAAATGAAGAATATTTCTACACTACTAAATATTGTATTACTAGCGGCAGTAGCTTTTTTATATTACAAAGTTTTTAAAAGCAATACAACACAACCTAAAAATGCCACAGTTGTAAAAAAAGATAGTACCAATACACAGAACAGCGCTACCGCAATTATAGCTTATGTGGAACTTGATTCTTTAAATGAAAATATTAAATTTATAAAAGACCGTAGAAAAGAGTTAGAAAAAGAACAAAAATCTATTGAAGCAGATTGGAGAAGTGATATGACAGGCTTGCAAAAACGAGCAGCTGACTTTCAAAAAAATGCAGGTGCAAAAACGCAGCAAGAAGGGGAGAAATTGCAAATAGAACTAGGACAGTTACAACAACAAATAGAAGCTAGAAAGCAAACACAAACGCAGGCTTTAAGTGAAAAAAGTTATAGTTTTTTAGAAGGTATACAAAAAGATTTGAAGGCTTGCGTAAGCGAATATAATAAAGACAAAAGATACCAATATATTTTTACCACGGGCTCTGGTAATGAATATATGATTTATAAAAATGATGCAAATAATATTACGGCAGATGTTGTAAAAGCAATGAATGAATTAAAGAAAGAAAAAAACTAAAATGTATTTTCAAATTATAAGTCCCACTAAAGAAGTTTTAGTGGGACTTTGTTTATATTGCCATTCTAAAATAAATAAGTATGGCAGAAACCAATAATGAATTTAAACCTTCTTTAGGCTTATTAGATGCAACAATGATTGTAGCTGGCTCAATGATAGGTTCGGGTATTTTTATAGTAAGTGCAGATATTACTCGCAATGTAGGTAGTGCGGGCTGGCTTATTGCCGTATGGCTTATTACAGGGTTTATGACGCTAACTGCTGCGCTAAGCTATGGAGAATTGAGTGCAATGTTTCCTAAAGCTGGTGGGCAATATGTTTATTTAAAAGAAGCTTTCAACCCTCTTGCTGGTTTTTTATATGGTTGGAGTTTTTTTGCAGTAATACAGACTGCTACTATTGCTGCGGTTGGGGTGGCATTCTGTAAATTTGCTGGTTACTTTATTCCAGCTTTAGAAATGAAAGATGTAAATATTTTGTTTCAATTATTTAATATTAAAATTCATACTGCACAAATTGTTTCTATATTGCTTATTGTTTTTCTTACATGGGTAAATACGCAGGGTGTAAAAAGTGGTAAACTTATTCAAACAGTTTTTACATCAGTAAAATTAGTATCGCTTTTTGGCTTAATTTTATTTGGTTTTTTACTAGCAGCAAAAAGTGAAATATGGAATGCTAACTGGCAAGATGCATGGGGTATGAAAACAAGAAATGCTGATGGAAGTATACTAGGTGGAGTGGCTGGAAGCGCAGTATTGGGAGCCATTGCAGCTGCAATGGTAGGCTCTATTTTTAGTAGCGATGCTTGGAACAATGTAACCTTTATAGCGGGCGAAGTAAAAAACCCAAAAAGAAATATTGGACTCAGTTTATTTTTTGGAACCCTCATTGTAACCCTTATATATGTTTGCGCAAACCTAATGTATGTGAGTGTGCTTTCACTTGCAGATATTGCATCTGCACCGCAAGATAGAGTGGCTGTAGCTGCAAGTAAAGCTATTTTTGGAGAAGTAGGTACTTATGTAATTGCTGTTATGATTATGATTTCAACTTTTGGGTGTAATAATGGTTTGATACTTGCAGGTGCAAGAGTTTACTATACTATGGCAAAAGATGGATTATTTTTTAAACAAACAGGTACACTTAATAAAAATGGAGTGCCTGCTGTAGCATTATGGATGCAATGTACCATGGCAGGTTTGTTATGCTTAAGCGGACAATATGGGGATTTGCTAGATATGATTTCATTTGTAGTAGTATTATTTTATGCACTTACTATTGCAGGGATATTTATTTTAAGAAAAAAAATGCCTAATGCAGAACGTCCTTACAAAGCATTTGGATATCCAGTACTGCCAGCTATTTATATTTTAATGGCTATTACTTTTTGTGTTTTACTTATATTTTATAAACCTGTATTTGCGGGCTGGGGTTTAGGTATTGTTTTATTAGGAGTGCCTATTTATTATTTAGCGGTGGCTAATCAAAAAAAATAATTTTTAAATTTATTAAATAATTTATGCAAACATACTCAATAGTAATACACGGCGGAGCAGGTACTATTTTAAAAGAAGATATGACACCTGAGCTAGAAGCCGCTTACACAAAGGCTTTGGATGATGCTTTAACTGGAGGTTATGCGGTGTTAGAAGAAGGTGGCTCTGCAGTAAATGCAGTAAAAGCTGCTATTGTAATTTTAGAAGATAACCTATTGTTTAATGCGGGGAGGGGTTCTGTATTTACAAAAAAAGGAGTGCAAGAAATGGATGCTGCCATAATGGATGGTAAAGATAGAGATGCTGGTGCCGTTGCAGCTGTACGAAATGTACGTAACCCTATTGAACTTGCTGCAGAGGTAATGCGAAATAGCAACCACGTATTTTTGAGTGGAAAAGGTGCTAATGATTTTGCTATAAAACAAGGCATAAAATTAGAGCCAGATGATTTTTTCTTTTCACAATTTAGATATGACCAATGGAAGGCCTTAAGAGATAGCGATAATTATTCGCTTGACCATACGCACCAAGGGTTGGAAGAATTGATGAAAGATAAAAAATTTGGTACTGTAGGTGCAGCTGCTTGCGATATAAATGGAAATATTGCCGCAGGCACAAGCACAGGTGGTATGACTAATAAAAAGTTTGGTAGAATAGGGGATAGCCCAGTAATTGGTGCTGGTACTTATGCACACAATACCACTTGCGCTATTAGTTGTACTGGCCATGGAGAGCCATTTATAAAAGCAGTAGCAGCCTATGATGTAGCCGCTCACATGGAGTATAAAAATATGAGTTTAAAAGATGCAATGCATGAAGTAGTGCATAAAAAATTGTTAGAACTTGATGGGGAAGGAGGCATGATAGGGGTAGATGCACAAGGCAATGTAAGTATGATGTTTAACAGTGCTGGTATGTATAGAGCAATGCAAAATAGTAAAGGAGAAAAAGTAATAGGTATTTATAAAGATTAAGCTTCCATAAATATCCAAAAGCTGACTTAAGTTTGTACTTAATTGAAAATATTTTTAAAAGAACATTTGATGAACAAATATGCAGTAATAGTTGCTGGTGGCAATGGAAGTAGAATGAATAGTGAAATTCCTAAACAATTTATGTTGCTAAAAGGTAAGCCAGTACTGTATTATGCAATAAAAACATTTTTAGAAACGTATAGTGATTGTAAAATAATACTAGTATTAGCCGAAGAGCATATTGGCAAAGGGCAAGAAATAGTGGATGCATTTTTTGATTATAAAAGAATACTAATAACAAAAGGAGGACGAACAAGATTTCACTCTGTGCAAAATGGGTTGGCTAAAATAGCGGAAGATGATTGTGTAATTTTTGTACACGATGCTGTAAGGCCAATGCTTAGTAAGTCACTCATAAATCGCTGTTATGAAACTGTAATAGAGGTAGGCTCTGCAATACCTGCAATAGAGTGCAAGGATAGTGTTCGTTTCATTACCGAAAATGGTAACGAAACAGTAGATAGAAATAAACTTAAACTAATACAAACACCACAAACTTTTCATAGTAAAATTTTACTGCCTGCTTTTTTTAATATAGATTATAAAGATAAATTTACAGACGAAGCTAGTGTGGTAGAGGCTTTTGGGCTAAAAATTGTATTGGTAGAAGGAGAAGAACAAAATGTAAAGATTACAAAGCCTGCAGATTTTTTAATGGTGGAAGCTTTACTTGATGCTAAAAAGTAGATGAATTACTTTTTGAAAACTTTTAATAATGCAGGAAGATTATTAAACTTAATAGAAAAAAAATGCTCTGATATTGGTTCAGTAGATTTATAAAAATCTGCTATTCCTTTTATGTTGCTTCCTTCAAAGTCTAATATTAAATTTGTGCCAGCAAACTCCTCAATAATTTTATCGTATAAAAAATAATTAGCTCTTAGTTTTTTGCCTTCAGTAGTTACAGACGATGCTATATTGTATAACCTATTTTTATCTTTAAATAAAATAACAGTTGCCATTATATTTTTATTTAGTAACACTTTTTTTAACAGCAATTCATTTTTAGTTTGTAAGAAGTGGCAATTTGCTTTTAATGCAGCGTAGTCATTATTACTTACATTATTAAACCTTTGGTGATATAGCTTTTTGTAAAGGTTTACAAATTCGGTGTAGTTAGTATCTTCAAAATAACTAAAGCCAACTTTATTTGCACGTTTAATATTTTTTGTAAAATTATTTTTATAATTACTAGTTATTTCAGCGAAAGAATTATTTAGTGGTAATAAATAATTTATTTGTTCTGTAGTTAAGATATTTTTTAAAGTAAAAATAGGGTTGCCAAAATTTAAATTTATTTCAGCAAATTTAAAATACGTTGTAAGTGTAAGTAAAAATTCTATTACAGTTTCTTCTGTAATTTTTTTAACTGAAAAAATACCCGCTTGTTGTAAAAAAGTTGGTTGATATAAATATTTAATGCCATATTTTTTTCTTACAGTTAATGGCATTACGGCTTCATAATCATTTAATACAAGTGCTTCCCATTTTTTAGTAGTACAATTGTCTAAATAAAATGATTGAGCATAAATAAGCGTATTAGTTGCCTGTAGCACACAGTTATCCCATTTAGCTTTGTCTATTTCATCATGTTGTAAATACCTAAGCAATTATTTAAAGATTAAACTGAGGAAAAAATTTACCAATTTTTAATTGTTGTAAATTGATACTAAATGTTATTTTATTAGATAGCTTACTTGCTTCTTTATCTGTATCTAATTGTTCTTTAAAAGCTTTGCTATATAAAAGTGGTATATATACATTTATAGCATTTTTTAACAAGGATAATTGTATGCCACCAGTATACAATACTTTTTGTGTGCTACCACCTTTATCCCAAGCTTCTGCATAAGTGCCAATGTCTAAATATAATTTAAGTGGTACTTTAAATGGAAATATTTTTTCTGGTAGCGTACTATTTAAATTAAATGCTGCTACCCATTTTTCTGAGTAACCTTGTACGCTGCTATATTGGTCTAGCCTTACTTTAAGCCCACCACTATTTTCTACCATTACTTGCTGTGCTGCTATACCACTATTTTTTATGGCTATATTTTCGTAAGCAGTCGATGCTGTGCGACCAATAAAATAACTGTTTGCTGTATAATCATCAGTGCCATTATTTGCCAACAGTTTTGGTTGATATGCGTATGCACTAAATTTTTTTGTACCTATATAATTAAACAATGCCGCAAATGCTCTCACACTTAGGCCACCGCCTTTTGCATAATTAAAAAAGTAATTGCCTGTCAAATTAAGTCTATAAAAACCTTCGCCTTGTTGAACTTGTAGCTTGTAATTATATGGATACAATACCCTATTGTTTTCTAGTAAAAATGTGGCTTGGTTTAAATATCTATTACTCTTTTTTATTGCAGTTGGATAACTAATTATGCTATCACTACCTGTTTGATATTCATAATTTGTAAAATTATTTTCTGCAAACAAAAATGTTCTAAAATCTATACTACTTTTTAAATAATTTTTTATTGAGTGATTAAAGTGAAAGCTTATGTGAGGTACAATTTTAGTAAAACTTTCAAATGTTTTTTTGTTGCTTGTATCTAGGCTGTGGTTACTAGAAAAACTTGCAAAGTTTACACCAACTTTTATATTTTGAAAACAGTTATTTTGATACCAATTATAAGCTACTTGCCCAATACCTCTTAGCTGGCTACTATTTGTGGCAACGAGTGGCGCTACAGCAAATTGAAATTTTGATAATGGTAAACTATAATTGTGCAATAGCCCTCCAAGCATAACACCATCGTATAAATTATAGCCAACAGCTGGTGCTATAGAAATATAATTGTACTTGTCAGTTTCTTTTAGGCTAAAAAAGCTACTAAATTTTAGTTGCTTTTTTTGAGTAGTATTTAAGCTGCCTTTTTTATCTAGCAAGCTAAAAATAGCATCTAAATTTTTTCCTGAAACTTCTTCTATCGTAGCTTTAAAATCTGCTGGCTGTGGATGTTTAAATTTCCATCTTTCATAATAAGCTTGCATGGCTTTATCAAAAATTGTTGTGCCTACAGCTTCTTCTAATTTTTTCATCCATTCCCCAGCTTTTATATATCCAATAAGCCCATAGTTTAGCTGAGAAAAGTTTTGTGAAGTAGTATTAATTGGCTGGTCTTTTTTTAAAGTAGTTATTGCTTGCAGCACACTATGCTCAATATTATCTGGTATTAATTTTTTTATAAAATTATTTTTTTTATTGCTTTTATTTGACTTTTCATTTATGTTAATTGCTTCATATCTTTCATCATAATATGTATTCATTCCCTCATCCATCCATGGATATTGCCTTTCGTTACTAGCTATTATTCCTTGAAACCAGTTGTGACCTACTTCATGGTTTATTACTGCTTCCAAAGATTTCTCATCCCACTCTGCAGTAAGGAGTGTAATTGTAGGGTACTCCATACCACCGCCTGTAGGAGCTGCATTATCTACAACACTCATTATATTAAAAGGATATTCACCTACCCAATTACTTTTGGTAAGAATAGATTTTTTGATGAACCAAATACTATTTTGCCACAAATTTTTATGGTTAGGAAGTATAAAACAATATGCATCTATTATTTTGCCTGAAGGTAATTTTAAGGTATCGGTTTTTACAAGAAAATCTTTATCTGCAAACCAAGCAAAATCAATTACATTATTTTGAATATAGTGAAGTGTTTTATTATTTTTAGATGAGTTAGTTTTTGAAGAAATTTGTTTTGTAATTTTATTTTTTTGTAAAGTAATATTAGTTGATGGTAAATTATTTTTTTCTTTCAACCATTTTTTTTCATCTTCATCTTGCAATTCGCCAGTAGCTGCTACAACATAATTTTTGGGTAAAGTTATTTGCACATCAAAATTCCCAAACTCTGCATAAAATTCTCCTTGGTCTAGATAGGGCATAGGATGCCAGCCATTTTTATCGTACACAGCTGGCTTAGGATACCATTGTGTAATTTGATATGACTGCTCTACATGCCCACCTCTAGAAAAATTGTATGGAAGTTTTATATGAAATGGTGTTTCTATTTTTATCATTTTACCAGGCGCAAGCGCTTGTGGTAAAATAAGTTTTACTATATCTTGATGTTGAGGATGGTCTTCTGTAAAAGCATTTACATTATCTATTTTAAAACTAAGTTTGTTTATGTATCCTTTTTTATTTTCTTCGCTAAAATAAAAATCGGTATTTCCATTTTCTAATTGTTGGTCACTAAAAGCAGTACGATCATTTTTGTATGCGTTTGGCCACAGGTGCATCCATATATAGGTAAGCGTATCATACGAGTTATTAAAGTATTCTATTTTTTCAAAACCAGTTATACTGTTTTCTACATCGTTTAAAGTAACAGCAATTTTAAAATTGGTTTGTTGTTGCCAATATTTTTGCTGAGCAAAAATTGGAGAAACAATAAAATGTATTGTAATAACAAAAAATATTTTTTTCAAACTAAATTCTTTTATCAAAAATAATGAAAAATGCATCATCTATTGCATCTATAAAGCTGAAAAAAGATATACTGATGAAAAGCTGCGGGATGGGCAGTAGTAGCTGCCGCATAA
>JAYUJS010000649.1:0-4955 GCA_043765095.1 Ferruginibacter sp. | reverse complement strand
AAGAAATACGTGATTGCAAAACAGATAAAAATGTAGGTGAAGAAATTACACTAGATATTTTTGCTGAAGGCGAAAGCATCGAAGTAGTTGGTACTACTAAAGGAAAAGGTTTTCAAGGTGTTGTAAAACGCCATGGCTTTAAAGGTGTGGGTCAGCAATCTCATGGTCAGCATGATCGTCAGAGAGCGCCAGGTTCTATTGGTAACTCATCAGATGCTAGTCGTGTATTTAAAGGTATGCGCATGGCTGGTCGTATGGGTGGCGATAGAGTGATGATGAAAGGTCTAAAAGTAGTTAAAATCTTTGCTGATAAAAATTACATGTTGGTGAGTGGTTCAGTACCAGGTCACAATGGTTCAATTGTTTTAATACAGAAATAAAAATGCTGTGCAAGTGTGAAAATTTGCATATTGCGAAGTAAAATTTTCGAATTTTCAAATAATAGAAATGCAATTAGATATAATAAAATCAAACGGAGAAAAAACTGGGAGAACGATTGAATTACCAGAAGAAATATTTGGAATAGAGCCAAACGACCATGTTCTATACTTAGCGGTAAAGCAATATTTAGGAGCACAACGTCAGGGTACGCACAAAGTAAAAACAAGAGCAGAAGTTCAAGGTTCTTCTAAGAAACTTCACAAGCAAAAGGGTACAGGAGGTGCTCGTAAAGGTAACTTACGTAATCCAATATATAAGGGTGGTGGTACAATATTTGGTCCAAAGCCTCACAAGTATGATATTAAGCTTAACCGTAAGGTAAAAGATTTGGCTAAAATGAGTGCATTGTCTTACAAAGCGAAAGAAAATGGTATAATTGTAATGGAAGATGTAGTAATGGATTCTCCAAA
This sequence comes from Ferruginibacter sp., assembly GCA_043765095.1. Lineage (GTDB taxonomy): Bacteria > Bacteroidota > Bacteroidia > Chitinophagales > Chitinophagaceae > Ferruginibacter. The sequence continues at coordinate 4,104 of JAYUJS010000649.1, read as the reverse complement.
AACTAAATCATTCACAACTATATTAAAAAGTTTAAACATGGGTCGTAAAAAATCTTTGTTTGTTGTTCCAGAGTATAATGATAATTTTTACTTAAGCTTAAGAAATGTACCTGGAGCAAATGGTACTGTGATAAGTGACATGAATACGTACGAAATTTTAAATGCCAACGTATTGGTACTAACAGAAAGTGCAGCAAAATTGTTTAGCGAAGAAGTTGCAGCAGAAGTATAAATAGCTAGTATGCTATTGTGAAACTTAAGTTAGTGGTAAAAGTTTAGAATTAAGAAATGAATATAGAGAATTAGCAAATTAGCTATTCAGCAAATTAACAAATTGTTTTTATGAAACCTTCAGACATATTAATAAAGCCAGTTCTTTCTGAGAAAGCTAATAAGCAAGCAGAAAAAATGAATCGTTACACTTTTGTAGTAGATAGAAAGGCAAATAAGTTGGAAATAAAAAAAGCTGTAGAAAGTTTCTATGGTGTACAAGTGGAAATGGTAAATACTGCGGTAATGCCATCTAAACTTAAATCTAAATATACGAAAGCTGGATATATAGTTGGTCGTAAGGCTGCTAAAAAGAAGGCAATAGTAACTGTAGCAGAAGGTGAAACAATTGACGTTTTCACAGCACAATAATAGATTAAAAGTATTTTGTAATTAGACTAAGACTATAAGCAAACCGCAAATATCTAAATACTCAATACTAAGTACCAAATACTAAAAAGAATGGTGGTCAGCACCGAAAAGTTTTGACAAAAAAAGATTTATAAAATGGCATTAAGAAAATACAAACCAACCACAGCAGGTACCAGATGGAGAATTGGTAATGCGTACGCCGAAATTACTACTAACAAACCTGAAAAGAGTTTGCTAGAAAAGCAAAAGAATACTGCCGGTCGTAACTCAGATGGTAGAAGAAGTATGCGCTATATGGGTGGTGGTAATAAAACAATGTATCGCCTTATTGATTTCAAAAGAAATAAGAAAGATATACCCGCTACTGTAAAAACAATTGAATATGATCCAAACCGTACCGCATTTATCGCTTTATTAGCCTATGCTGATGGTGAAAAACGTTACATTATTGCACCAGCAGGATTACAAGTTGGACAAACAGTTATTAGTGGAGATGCAGTAGCACCAGAATTAGGTCATGCATTAATGTTTAAAAACATGCCATTGGGTACTAATGTTCACAATATTGAAATGCAACCAGGGCAGGGTGGTATTTTGGTAAGAAGTGCTGGAACATCTGCTCAATTGAGCAACAAAGAAGAAAAATATGCAATCCTTAAAATGCCAAGTGGTGAGTTGAGAAGAGTTCTAATAAATTGTTACGCAACTGTAGGGGTGGTCTCTAACAGTGATCATAGTTTGGAAAGTGCAGGTAAAGCAGGTCGTAACCGTTGGAAAGGTGTTCGCCCACGCACAAGAGCGGTGGCGATGAATCCAGTAGACCACCCTATGGGAGGTGGTGAAGGTAGAGCATCTGGTGGTCATCCCCGTAGTAGAAAAGGTAAATATGCGAAAGGGCAAATTACTCGTACCCGTGGTAAAGGATCAGATAAGATGATTATTCAACGCAAAAATGGCAAAAAGTTAAGTAAGTAATAAATAATGAGCCAATTAGCCAGTTATTAAATTAGCCATTGCTCAATGTTAAAATGGTCACTCATTTAGTGACAAATAAACAATAATTATTAAAATAGTGTGGTTCATTGTCTAACTAGCAAATTATCACATTGGCAAATTAAAAAAGATGAGTCGTTCATTAAAAAAAGGTCCATACATAGAAGCAAAGCTTGAAGCAAAAATTCTAGCTATGGCAGCAGGAACAACAAAAAAAGGTGTTATTAAGACTTGGAGCCGTAGAAGCACAATATCTCCAGACTTTGTAGGACAAACTTTTGCAGTACATAATGGTAATAAATTTATTCCTGTTTATGTAACAGAATTTATGGTTGGGCACAAATTAGGAGAATTTGCACCAACAAGAAATTTTAGAGGACACTCAAATAAAAAAGGATAAAATCAGTTAACAGTTATCATTTATAAGTTTTCAAAAAACTAACAACTAATAACCAATAGCTAATAACAAAAATAAAAATGGAAGCAGTAGCAAAACTAAATAATGAACCTACATCGCCAAGAAAGATGCGCTTATTAGCAGATCTTATCAGAGGAATGAAAGTAGAAAAAGCTCTTGCGGTATTGGAGCATAACCCAAAGCATCCGGCAGTTCCACTTCGTAAGTTGGTACTTTCCGCAATAAGCAATTGGAAAGCAAAAAACGAAGGAGCAGATGAAAGTGAATTAATAGTGAAGACTATATTTGTAGATGCGGCTAGAGTTATTAAGCGCATGCGTCCCGCACCACAAGGTCGTGGATACAGAGTGCGTAAGCGTAGCAACCATGTAACAGTTTTTGTTGATACAGCTGCTGTGCCAGTTGTAAAAGTAAAAAAAAAGTAGAGGCGGCAATAGTACATTCTAAATAATTCTCTACAAAGAAAAAAGTAAATTCAGAAACAGCATAATTAAATAAGTCCCAAATACATGGGAGCTAAATAATAAAAATATGGGTCAGAAAGTAAATCCGATTAGTGCTAGGTTAGGAATAACAAGAGGTTGGGACAGTAACTGGTACGCTCACAAAAAGGATTACGCAAAAAAATTAATTGAAGATGATCGTATCAGAAATTATTTGAATGCTCGTATCAATAAAGGTGGCATCTCAAAAATTGTAATTGAACGCACACTTAATAAGTTAATTGTGACTATTCATACTTCTAAGCCTGGTATCATCATTGGTAAAGGTGGCGGTGAGGTGGATAGAATTAAAGAAGAGTTAAAAAAATTGTGCGGTAAAGAAGATGTACAAATAAATATACTTGAAATACGTCGTCCTGAATTAGATGCTGCAATAGTAGGAGATACAATTGCTCGTCAATTAGAAAATCGCATTAGCTACAAGCGTGCTATTAAAATGGCAATAGCTTCAGCATTGCGTATGGGTGCGGAGGGCATTAAAATTAAAGTAGGAGGTCGTTTAGGCGGTGCTGAGATAGCTCGTAGTGAGGAAATCAAACAAGGTCGTACTCCATTACATACGCTACGTATGGATATTGACTATGCTAGTATTTTTGCTTTAACTGTTTATGGCAAAATTGGTATTAAAGTATGGATTTGTAAAGGTGAAGTCTTAGGCAAGAGAGATTTAAATCCTAATGTAATTGCAGGTGGAAAGAATGAAGGTGCAGAAGGCGGAAGAACAGGTGGTTTTGATAGAAGAGATGACAGACGTGTTGGTGGTGATGATAGAAGAGGTGGAGGAAGAGGTGGAGATGACCGTAGAGGCGGTGGTGGTGGAAGAAGGTAAGAACAATATTGAAATTTGCAAATATAAAAAATTTGCATAACAATACAATAAAACAATAAAAATGTTCAGTGTACATATATTGACATTGACATATTTTCAAATTGGCAAATTAAAGAAAAATGTTATCACCGAAAAGAGTTTTACATAGAAAAACCCAAAAGGGTAGAATGAAGGGAGATACCAAGCGAGGTGCTACATTAGCTTTCGGTACATTTGGTCTAAAGGCGTTAGATAGTGTACAACTCACTAACAGACAAATTGAGAGTGCTCGTCAGGCTATGACCCGTAGCATGAAGAGAGAAGGTAATGTATGGATTAGAATATTTCCTGATAAACCAATTACCGCTAAGCCTGCAGAGGTAAGGATGGGTAAAGGTAAAGGTAATCCAGAAGGATGGGCAGCTATTGTACAACCAGGTCGTATTCTGTTTGAGGCAGATGGTGTTTCTGTAGAAACAGCAAAAGCAGCGTTTGCACTTGCAGCACAGAAGCTACCAATTCTTACAAAATTTATAGTAAGTAGAGATTACGTTGGATAAAAGAAGTTCGCAAATTGGCTGTTATGTAAATTTGCATAAGTGAAAAAAAATTCTAAAATTAATGTTGTCAAATTGCATATATGCAATTTTCACATTATCAAATTGAATAAAAAATGTCTAAAACAAATGATTTTGCAATAAGCCTTAAAAGTTTATCAGAGGCTGATTTGGTAGTTAAGA
>JAYUJS010000648.1:0-1870 GCA_043765095.1 Ferruginibacter sp. | reverse complement strand
TTAATAAAAAAATAATGTTAAAAACATACAATAATTTATCATTTTAACATAGAATGAAACATAAAAATAAATTTATTCATACCTAAGGGCTACTATTGGGTCTAGCTTACTGGCTTTTATAGCGGGTATAAGCCCCGCCAATAAGCCCACGGCAGTACATACAATTATGGCTATAAATATCCAAAGCCATGGTATTACAAAATCCGTTTTTAAAAAAAATCCAACCAAATTTCCTGCTAGTACACCTACAAAAATTCCTGCTAATGCTCCTAGTAAACTTATTATTACACTTTCAAATAAAAATTGAGAACGAATATCTTTTTTAGTACCACCGAGGGCTTTTGTAAGCCCGATTTCTTTTGTGCGCTCATTTACAGCTACAAGCATTATATTCATAAGTCCAATAGCTGCGCCAATGAGTGTAATAAATGCAATGCCAATTGTACCTTTTTCTAAAAAGCCAAGGTTTGTTAAAAGTGATTTTGCTACGCTGTCACTTTTATCTATAAAAAAATTTTCGGCATCAGTTACTGTTAGCTTTCTTATTGGTCTAAAAGTAGCGGTAGCCTCGCCTACAGCCATATCCATCATTTTTAAATCGCTAGCCATTACAGCTATTGTGTAAGTAGATGCTTGTGTAGCATATTGCCTGCGGATGTTGTTAAATGTTGTAATTACAAGTCTATTGGCATTAAAAAAGGCACTACTATTTTTTTCTTCCAATACTGCTATAACTCTGTAGGGAATATGGTCTACATTTACTATTGCATCTATTGCTTTTGCGTTATTGGTAGGAAATAATTTTTGTGCTACTGTACTTCCTATTACGCAAACATTTCTGCCTGCTGCTATTTCAGTTGGGTTAAAATTTCTTCCATATAAAATTTTATAGCCATTTAATTCTAAATAATTTTCATCACCTCCTGTAATATTTACATCTGGGTTTGTTTTTTTAGAACCTATATTAGCCACCACTCCATTTGCACCACGCAAACCTATTCCCACTTTTGTAGCTGGAAAAACATAACGTTCTTTAAATTCTCTTGCTTCATCGTAGCTAATTGGAATGCCTGAACTAGATTTTTTTTCAATTTTTCCTGTCTTAGTTTTTTTAGTGTCATTGTTTTTATTACCCCCAAAATTTATATTTCTTTCTTTGTAGCGAATACTAAATGCATTTGCCCCCATGCTACTAAAACTTGTAGTAAGCCCTTGGCTTGCGGCTTTTATAGCGGTAATAATAAGTATTAGCGCAAAAATACCCAATGCCATTATTGTAATAGTAATTGCAGTACGCAGTTTATTGCCTTTTACATTTTTCCAAGAAAGGGAAAGTGAATTTTTATAGGTCATTTATAAAATTATAATTATAAAGATAAATGCAATTATTAAAATACAACAACTAGTTTTACAGGCGGTAAGTGTATGAGAAAATTGAAGGCTATTTCCTTTAATAAATAGTATTTTACAAATTTGTCTGCCAAATAAATAAACCAGTTTCATTACATTACAAATAAGAAATTGATAAGTAACGTTAAATAAAATGGTCTACATTCTTTTTTAATATATTTTTAATTGCAAATTGATATATAAATTAGCAACTTTTTAATAAGATTTTAATGCAATTTATTCATTTATAATTTTAATATCAATATCATTTTTGTTGTAAATATTTACTGTTTCTACAACAGATAACACTACATAATAAAATCCCATTATTGGCGCAAGTACTAGCATAATATCAATAATTTTATTAAACGATATTGAACCTTTATTACATAGTAACGTTAAAACCCCTACGAAAACACCTAAAATGCTGTACATTATTCTCCACCATGTTTTTTTAAGTTTTATAAAAAAATGTATTAAA
>JAYUJS010000647.1:0-1872 GCA_043765095.1 Ferruginibacter sp. | reverse complement strand
AAAATAACCATGATAGAAAATGTGGAAATGATTAAGCAAATTGCAGAATTATCTGCATTAAATGTGGCAGGCTCGGTAAACTTAAAAATAAGCAATAAAGGAGACGAAGCAGGCACTTGGAGTAAATTTAAAAACTATTTTGCCGAAAACACATTGCAAGTAAACTTACCTTATGAAGCTAAATTTGGCGTAGATATGAGTAACCAAAAAATGACCATTGATACCAAAGTGGGTACTGCAAATATTAGTTTGCCACATTGTAAATTAATGAGTTTACAATTAAAAATGGACAAGATGGAAACCATGACCCAAACAGGTTTATTTACCAGTGCTAGTATGGATGATTTGGTAAAAGCACAAAAGCAATTGTATATCCAAGCCCTTGCACAATTAGAAAATAATGAGGGGCATATTAAACTAGCAGAAGAACATATCGCAACTATTTTAAACAATTACTACAAACCACTTGGCTATAAAGTTAAATGCATTTTTGAAGATAGTAAAACTGTAAATCCAACAATAAAAAATTAAAGTTCATCAATTTTAAAATAGCCCAAATTCATTTTATCTTCAGGTAAGTTGTTGTTTTTTTCGGTAGAAATAGAAATGGAGAATTTATTTTTAATTTCATCTGAGAGAATATCTTTTATTTCAAAAATATCATCTACATCCACACCATATTTATCATCAATATGAGAGGTAGCAATTTTGCCAAAACCTGTGTGCAAATAAAAAGCAGATTGTTTTGCTGCTTTTATGGCTTCACCTTTTTCATTTGCTACAATTAGCATTTTGTAGTGAAACTCATCAAAATGGTTTTCTTTGTAACCACCTAGGTTTAAAAAAAATAAATTTTGCCTAGTAGTTTCTATTTCGGTTTTATTTACAATCATTATTTGATATCCATCTACATTAGTTACTTCTCTAAATGCATCTAAATGTATTTTACCACTATTTTTCCAGTATGCCTTTATATCTTGCACTAAGTCTTTTAATTCCTTTGCTATTCCAAAAAAAATATCGTGCTGTTCTGTATATCTTCCTTTAGGTCTACAGCCCAACAAAATCATAAAAAGCTTGTAATGCATAAAAAATATTTTAGCAAAAATAATAAGTAAATGAAATTTGAACAAAATAATTTCCTACATTTATTTTATAAATTAAATAGTATGCAAGAAGAAGAAGAAGAAGAAGTAAAGTTTTCTGATGACCCATCTGAAAATATGAAAATAGAAAATGAGTTTTTAAAAATAAAATTAAAAGCACAATATGGTGATGGCTTTTTTATGCAAGATGGTGAACATGCAATATCTACAGAAATAGAAAACCAATTTTTAAAACAAATGATGAGCTTTGAAGAAAATTATGAAAAAGCAGCGTATATAAGCTTGTATGAAAAAATAGGAAAACCATCTTTTAAAAAAGTAGAAAAGCTTTCTGAAAATGAAATTTCAGAAGCAATTATTTCTTTAACTAAAGTTATGGAAGATTATGGGATACTGCTTAATTTTAATGATGGACCATACGCTGATGAAGTAATTTATAAATTTATTACTGAGGAATTATTTGAACAAGAGGTAGAAAAAGAATCTTTATTTGGTGGAAATTGGCATTTTTGTTACGAAGAGTTTCACCCAAATGATTATAAAGAAATTGAAAAAAATACGCATGAATTTTTAGGGCATTGGTTTTCCAAAGGCTTTGATGAATACTGCTCAGAATTAGCCTATAATTTTATAGCAGCAGATAGAATGCAATTGGATAGAGAAGCATTTTTTAAAAAAGTAAATATGTTTTTTGATTCGTTTGTAGCTTTTAAAAATGACGGCTACAACATTGATGAAATAAAATTTGAGTTAAACGACAATGATG
>JAYUJS010000646.1:0-1877 GCA_043765095.1 Ferruginibacter sp. | reverse complement strand
GATTATTTGTATATCAACCAAAAAAATGGAACGTTTAAAGAAGACTTGCAAAACCAAATTGGGCATACAAGCACCGCTTCTATGGGTGCCGATGCAGCAGATGTAAACAATGATGGTAGACCAGATATTTTTACAACAGATATGTTGCCTAGCGATGATAAACGATTAAAAACAACCGCTAGCTTCGATAACTTTGATACATATCAATTTAAAAAGAAACAAGGTTTTTATGAGCAGGTACAACAAAATGCTTTGCAATTAAATATTAGCAATAACAAATTTGTAGAAACTGCACATTACAGCGGGGTGGCTGCAAGTGATTGGAGCTGGGGCGCATTAATGTTTGATGCTAATAATGATGGGTTGCAAGATATTTTTGTATGCAATGGAATTTATAAAGATGTAACAGACCAAGATTTTATAGATTTTTTTGCAAATGATGTAATACAAAAAATGGCTATGAGTGGAGAAAAACAAAATATGCAAAGCATTGTAGATTCCATGCCATCTACACCAATACCAAATCATTTTTTTAAAAACAAAGGCAAATTAAAATTTGAAGACGCTGCTGATGAAAGTGGGTTAGCACAACCAAGTTTTAGCAACGGTAGTGCCTATGCTGATTTAGATGGTGATGGTGATTTAGATTTAGTTGTAAATAATGTAAACATGCAAAGTTTTGTATATAAAAATATGAGTAGAGAAAATGACAGCACAAACTATATAAGCATAACATTAAAAGATACAGGTAGCAATACTTTTGCTATTGGAAGTACCATAAAATTATTTTGTGGGTTAGAAATTATAAGTAGAGAAATATATCCTGCTCGTGGGTTTCAAAGTAGTGTAGATTATAAAAATGTAATAGGTATTGGAAAAGAAAAAATAGATTCTATTTTGATAATATGGCCAAATACTATGATTACAAAATTGGATACAATAAAGGCAAACACAAGTTACATTATTGATTATACAAAAATTGAAAAGCATACTGCAATAATATCTTCAAAAAATATTTTTCCTACGCTTTTTAAAATTGATAGTAGTAATAAATTTAACAAGCATATAGAAAATGACTTTGTAGATTTTTACTTGGAAAGAAATGTGCCAACTATGCAAAGCAAAGAAGGGCCAAAGGCAGCACATGCAGATGTGAATGGCGATGGCTTAGAAGATATATTTATTGGAGGCGCTAAAGACCAAGCTGGGCAATTGTATCTTCAAACAAATAGTGGAAGTTTTGTAAAAAAAGCAACACTTGATTTTGAAATAGATAAGGCTTCAGAAGATATTGCGCTTTGTTTTTTTGATGCAGATGGAGATGGTGATATGGATTTGTTTGTAGGTAGTGGTGGTAATAATGAGCCTCCTAGAAGTTTACACTTGCAACATCGTTTATACATTAATAATGGAAAAGGAAATTTTAAAAAATTAGTAAATAATTTTTCGGAAAATAGTAGCAATATATCAGTTGCAATAGCTTATGATTATGACGGCGATGGCGACCAAGATTTGTTTGTAGGTGGCAGAAGCTTGAGTTATAATTATGGAGCAAACCCCACAAGTTTTATTTATGAAAATGATGGTAAAGGGCATTTTGCAGATGTTACAAAAATAAAAGCAACCGCAATTGAAAAAATAGGAATGGTTACAGACGCATTATGGGTAGACGTTGTTGGAGATACAAAAAAAGAATTAGTATTAGTAGGGGAGTGGATGAACCCAAAAATATTTACGTATACAAACGGAAATTTTTTAGAAACAAATACAAATATGAGTAATATGAATGGTTGGTGGCAATCTATAAAAGCTGCTGATTTAGATGGAGATGGTAAACAGGATTTAATACTGGGCAACATAGGAGAAAATTTTTACCT
>JAYUJS010000645.1:0-1879 GCA_043765095.1 Ferruginibacter sp. | reverse complement strand
AATTAGCTGCAATTGCCACAGAAGATCAATACGGTTTTCTTGTTACAGTCTAATTCCACTCCTCTAAAAAGTATTTAGTTGAGGTTTTGTAGCCTTCCTTTTTATAAGTATTTTCGCCAAAAAATAAAACTACTTACATGCAAAATATGATTGAAGCCGTATGGGCAAACAGAGAATTGTTAAAAGAAGAACAATACAAAGATGCCATACGAAATGTGATAGAAGAGGTTGATAAAGGGCGGTTGAGAACTGCGGAACCAAATGGTGAAAACTGGCAGGTGAATGAATGGGTAAAACAGGCCATACTTTTATATTTTGGTATACAGCAAATGGAAACTTTTGTATTACCACCTTTTGAGTTTTACGATAAAATGAAATTGAAAAGCGATTATAAAACCTTGGGAGTACGTGCCGTACCACATGCTGTAGCAAGGTATGGTGCATACTTAGCAAAAAATGTAGTGCTTATGCCATCGTACGTAAACATAGGTGCTTATGTAGATGAAGGTACAATGGTGGATACATGGGCAACAGTGGGTAGTTGTGCGCAGATAGGCAAAAACGTACACCTTAGTGGTGGCGTGGGTATTGGCGGTGTGCTAGAGCCTTTGCAAGCAAGCCCAGTAATTATAGAAGATGGTTGTTTTATTGGCAGCCGATGCATAGTTGTAGAAGGTGTGCGTGTGCAAAAAGAAGCCGTGCTAGGTGCCAATGTAGTACTTACTCAAAGCACAAAAATAATAGATGTTACTGGCGATACACCGATAGAAACTAAGGGGCTTGTGCCAGAAAGGAGCGTGGTTATTCCTGGTAGTTATACAAAAAAGTTTCCTGCTGGTGAGTACAATGTACCATGTGCTTTAATTATTGGAAAACGTAAGCCTAGTACGGATTTAAAAACGAGTTTGAACGATGCGCTGAGGGATTTTAATGTGGCGGTGTAAACTTATTTTCGCCTTCAATATTTTGAAGTTTATTTTTTTTTATGAGCAAAGAAATAGCTATGGTCATCATCGTTGTGTCACTCACTTCATCGGCAAATCATTATTCATCTTTTATTGTGCATTAGATTAATAAACTAATTTTATTTTTTAAAAACATCCACTACCAAATTTCTCTTCACCATCAGTCGCTTTTAACTTATTGCCGATATCAATTCATAAAAATTAATAGGTGTAATAATTTTTGTTTTTGCATCTGGATATGCGTTTGTAAATGCCTTTGTAATTTTTCCTTTCTTACCCCACTTCATTTCGTAAGCGGTAATATCATTTTCTTCTTTTTGTATAAAATCTACTTCTTGCTGTTGTAATGTTCTCCAAAAAAAATAATTGCAATCTCTTTCTTTGTATTCGTTTGCTTTTATAATTTCCATTACTACAAAGTTTTCCCACAATGCGCCTACATCTCCTCTTAGCTCTACGGGACTAAAATTATCAATAATGGCATTTCTAATTCCGATGTCGTAAAAATATATTTTACGCATTTTAGTTACCTCTTTTCTATCATTTGTTACATAGCTTTTCAATCTAAAAATTACAAAAGCTTTTTCCAATAAATCTATGTAATTATCTACTGTTTCAGCTTTTACTTTTAGTTGTGTAGCAAGCTCATTTACCGATACTTCACTACCTATTTGGTGCGCTAATAACTGTAATAGTTTATTTAATAAATTTGGTTTTCGTATATCTTTCCAAGCCAAAATATCTTTATACAAATATTGGTTGGCAATACTTTTTAAATACTTTTTTGCATAATTAGCATTGTTTAACACATCTGGGTACATGCCATACAGCAAGTGCCAATGTAGTTTTTCAGTAAAAGCTATAAAGTTATTTTTATCATATACTTCTGCAATGCTTAGTGGGTAAAGGTGAAA
>JAYUJS010000644.1:0-4995 GCA_043765095.1 Ferruginibacter sp. | reverse complement strand
ATTTTTTTTCTGGAAAATCAATTTTAAAATAGCCATTTTTTTTGGAGGTATATGTACTATTGCATGCGAATAGTACAATACAAGCTATAAAAACAAATAATAATTTTTTTATGAAAGCGAACATCTAATTGGTGTGTTATATTTTATTTAGGAAAATTTTACAATTTTTTTTAAAATCTTTTAGCCTGTATTTTATCTTTACCCCAAATTTTGCAGTAGCACAACCCAGTAATACTAAGTGTCATTTTTGTATTTGCAATAAATGAGAAAAGACTGTCACACCATTGCCTTCGTTTTAGTGGAACAGACATTTTAAGCAGCTTTCCTCTATTCAATATTCAACTGCAAAGCAGTTGAATATTGATGTAACCTTTTGTAGGATTGGGCTGCTTTTGAAGCCTTACCCGTCTATACAAACTCATCAAATTATAACCTATCATTACAAACCGCATAGCAGTTTCTGTTGCACAAAAATCATCTATACAAAAACCTTGTACACCAAAATCTTCTTTTAGTTCTTTTATTTTATTTTCTGCATCTCCCCTACGTTTATATTGTTCCCCAATTTCTATTGCATGTAATGTTATTGACTCACTACAAAATCCGCTATCGGCTTTAAACAAACCTACCTTTTTATTTTTTAATATAGAAAATGTTTCTTCTAAAATTAATACAATTACTGCTACTACTTTTGTTATCGCTTCTATTCCCACAATTAGCTACCATTCTTATATCGTTTATAAAAGCAAATAATGGATGATGGCTATTGTGCGACCTCCCTTGGTAGGGTTGTATCCTTTTTTAATTCCTTCTTGTTTCACCATAACGGGTACTAACACTGCTATCTACATCAAGTGTATAATTATCAAATTGTAGTTGCTCAAAAAACCAACTATTTAATTCTATAAATACTGAATGGTTTAATGGAGGAGTAAATTTTTTAAGAAATCTTCCAAACGTAATTCCAGATGCTATTGGTTAGCAACCAAATATTTGACCAAGTACTTCATCTACCCTCACAACTGCTGTACAACTAAACCTAAAACAACTTATCCATATACTTACCCAAAAACTTTCTATAATGCTTACCGAATCTATTTTATTATTACTTGTACTTTCAGGCAAACCTAGTTCAAGTAATTTTTTACTAATACCAGTTTTATCTATCAACAATTTCAACTCTTGCATTCCTCCACAAAGAGTTTCCTGATTATCACTCTATTCTTATTGCATGATCATGTGCAAATTTAAGTATGCTTGGCAGAAAATTGGCTACTGTAAAATTTGGGTTAAACTTTTTACTGCTTAGTAAACTGCTTTGTAATTACATTATTGTCAGTAATTATTTTAATAAAATAAATGCCGTTAGCTAAAGGGGTAATATCTAATTTTTGAATATTTTCAGTGCTGTTACTAGATGTATTAAACAACACTAGTTTACCCTTTGCATCAAATACACTTATACGTTTCAATCTTATATTATTTACTTTAATATTTAATTCGGTAGAAGCAGGGTTTGGAAATATATTAAATGTATTTTCTGTTTGTTTTACAAAAATTTCTTCGTCTAATTTGTTGTTTGCACTACTTGTTGTTGCGCAGGTATTGCTCCAAATTGCAGCTACATATTCAGGATGATCTATAAAAGGATTTCTGTTGCCTTGTTGTACTAAAGTGCCAGCACTGCTATTTGCTACAGCTTGATTATAAATAGCATTGTTTCTATTTATTTCTTTTGTACTTACAGGGTCTTGATTATGCCATTTTATAAGTAGTTGCAAATACCAAGGGTCATAAATTAATAATCTTCTTTTTGTAGTCACAGGTTGGTTTGCGGTACTCAAAAATACTTCATTAGCATTGCCAAAACTGCTCCAATTTTGGGAAATTATTTCATCTTCGTAGCGTGTAGCCATGTACAAACATGCTCTAGCAAAATCTCCTTTAAATTCATTGATAGGTTCAAATACTGTGCCTGTATAACCAAAATTGTCTGTGCCTGAGCCTAACTTACTTCCATTTAATGAAGTGGAAATAATTCTTGTAACTTCTCCATATGGAAAATTACTTCTTAGTGCATTTACTTTACCATCTGTTGCAAAAATATGATGTGCGTCGCTTACCATTGGTGACACTTGATTAAACCATGATTGTGGCGTAGAATGCTCTCTGTTATAACACTGCCCTTCTTTAGAATAAGTACCACATTGGTTTGTACCAAATGTAAATGTATAAGGGTCGGTGCCATTTGGATTGTCACTATACATATCCCAAATCACAGTAGCCGTATTTGCATCGTTTCTTCTTGTATCACTATATTTAAAAATATTCCAAATGCCTGGTGTGTAGCTTAATGGTTTAAAACCAGTTTTGATAATATTTTTTAATGCTGTTTTTAAAGGTTGGCAAGATAATCCTGCGGCGGCATTATAATAAGTACTCGTAACAGCAGCGCTTGTTAATGCAATATTACTATTGCTGCCATGTTTAGACGAAATGCCAAATTTTAATTGTGATGTTGCAGCATTAACACTTGTTGTATCATGGTTAGTAATACTTATCTGTTTAATTGTTGCTTCACCTATGTAATATTGAGGAATAACTACTTGGGCAAATGATTGTAATTGTACTAACACAAAAGTAATACAAAGAAGCATTCTTGTTTTAATCATAAAATTTTTTTTATTAATAATTTGCAAAACTATAAAAGCAATGTATACAAAATTCAAAACAATATTAACTAACTATTAACTTTTGTTTGTTTTAGCAGTTTTTTAATATTATAAATATGTTCCTTTAAAAGTAAAGCTGTACGGTATAAACTTTATTTTACATTTACTTTATGTAATTCTTTTTAAAAGTGCATCCTATAGTAAAATACACTTTATGTTTGTACAAAATATATTTAAAGATGTTCGTTACTATCAAATACTTTTTCAAAGTATATTCTTAAGCTATGGTATTTTATTTTTGCATTGGCAAAATGAAGGTTGGCTATATAGTACTTATTTTTTTTCTAGCATTGTAACACAAATTTTGTGCGAAATTATTTTTGCTAAAAATAAAAATTCTTTTTTGCATAGCTTTAAAAAAGGTATCCCATCTGTACTTATTTCTTCTTTTGGCTTAAGCTTATTACTAAAAACAAACTATGTTTGGGTAGCTGCTTTTGCGGCGTTTGTTTCCATTATTTCCAAATATATTATTCGTATAAATGGTAAGCATATTTTTAATCCATCTGCATTAGGCATTGTAGCTACTATACTGCTTACAGGTAAAGCTTGGGTAAATGCGGGGCAATGGGGAAGTGGCATTGTACTCTTATTTGCAGTACTATGCTTAGGTTTTATAGTGGTTACAAAAGTGCAAAATATCACTATCAGTCTTACATTTTTAGGAGTATTTGCAGGCTTACTTTTTATAAGGCAAATTATTTACCTTGGTTGGCCTATGGATTATTTTGTACAGTCTATAAGCACAGGTGGTTTATTGTTATTTTCATTTTTTATGATAACCGACCCCAAAACTACCCCCAACCATACTGTAGCAAAAATAATTTGGTGCATAGCTATTGCTACCGTAGCTTTTTACTTAGCCACTTTTAAATTTATAAATGCTGCACCCATATTTGTTTTAGTTTTTGCACAGCCGCTAGTGCCGTTATTAGATAAATTATTTAAAACAAAATCTTACCAATGGTACAATAAGATAGGACATAAAATAATTTCAAACTTTACAATAAATAAACTCTCCATTAATAATTCATACAATTAAAAATAAAAATATGAAAAAGAAACTATTTATAATAGCTACTGCTATTGCAATATCTCCAATACTATTTTCCTTCTGCGGCTTTTATGTAAGTAAGGCAGATGGTACATTAAAAAACAAAACAAGCCAAGTAATATTGGTAAGAGATGGTAACAAAACAGTTGTAACCATGTACAACGATTTTAAAGGTGATACCAAAGATTTTGCAATGGTAGTGCCCGTGCCTGTTGTGCTGCGTAAAAATGATATAAAAGTAGTAGACCAAAGTGTTTTTCAAAGATTGAATGATTATAGTGCACCGAGGTTGGTGGAGTATTGGGATAAAAACCCTTGTGACCCAAATATAGAATACGAGAGTAAAATGTCTATGGCAAAAGCTGATATGGTAGCGTCAGATGTTAGTGCCAATGGAAGGTTTAAGGACAAAGACCTTGGCGTAAAAGTAGAAGCCAAATATTTAGTAGGCGAATACGATATTTTAATTTTAAGCGCAAAAGAAAGTGGCGGTTTAAAAGAATGGCTTACCAGCAATGGCTATAAAATACCTGAAGCTGCAGAAGAAGTGCTTGATCCGTATATAAAAAGTAATCTTAAATTTTTTGTGGTTAAAGTAAACGAAAAAGAAAAAAATAAATTGAATAATAATTTTCTACGGCCTATTCAAATAAGTTTTAACTCGCCGAAATTTATGTTGCCTATACGATTAGGTATGGCAAATGCAGATGGCGACCAAGATTTGATAGTATATGCATTTACCCGAAAAGGCAGAATAGAATGTACCAATTATAGAAATGTAAATATTGTTACTGATAAAAACGTACCATTGTTTGTGCAAAAAAACTTTAATAGTTTTTACGGCAATTTATTTACGCACCAATGGGATAATGAAGATAAGTCTGTGGCATTTTTAGAATATGCTTGGGATGTGAGCCCACAAAACTTTTACCACTGCGACCCATGCATAGCCACAGCGCCAAGCCAACAAGACCTTGTGCAAAGCGGTGTGTGGTGGCTTGGTGCAAAAGATTGGAGTGATTACAGCGATGTAAACAATGATGAGCCAGATAACGGCAGCAAGAATGTACATTTTACTCGTTTGCATTTTAGATACAACAGAAAATCTTTTGCACAGGATTTATCTTTTCAAGTAACACCTAATACCGAAACGTTTCAGGCGAGGTATGTGATAACGCACCCAGCTACTGGCAATTTTGATTGTACCGC
>JAYUJS010000643.1:0-1887 GCA_043765095.1 Ferruginibacter sp. | reverse complement strand
TATTTGAATTTAAAGCACAGTTTGCAGGTAAGGATATGCAAGATTACCTTGCCATGGTAATAATATGGTACGCTACCCAAGGCGTAGGCGGTGCAACTGTAGTAAACAAAGAGATAATAGATGCCTTAATTAAAATGGAAGGGCAGTTGGATGCCCTAATAGTTAATAAACATTAATCTTTGCTTTTGTGTTTTTTAACAATGCATTTTTAATGTAATACTACAAAAAATATTATCTTAGAGAATTATATATTTTAAAATGAATAAACATTCTCCAAATAGTGCTTTTTTAATTTCTATATTTTTATTTGGTTCGTTTTTAGTCAATGGCCAATGGTATGATGGTAGTAAAATAAATAAGAAAGCAGTTCAACTTTTTGATAAAGCTTCTCTAGATGCCTCCAATGGAGAAATTGTAAAAAGCATAGAAAAACTAACCGATGCTATAAAAGTAGAGCCAAATTATGTAGATGCAATAATAGCAAGGGCAGATATGTATGCAAGTATAAAAAACTACAGTGCTTCTATAATAGATTATAATAATGCAATAAAAAAAGATTCTGTTTATACAAATGATTTTTTATTGTCGTATGCTGTAAGCTTTGCTGGCAATGGTGAATTTGATATGGCGCTTTCAATAACAAATCAATATCTATCAAATAAAAATCTAAATGAAAGAAATAAAAAACTTGCATTAGATAAAAAAATTACATTTGAATTTGCTGTAAATTTTACAAAATCCAATAAATATAAAAATTATATTTTTAATTCAATAAATATGGGTGAAAATATTAATAGCTCTAACTTGGAGTATTTGCCATCGGTAACGGTAGATGGAAATAAAATGATTTTTAACAGAAGAATAAATGGAGATGAAGATTTTTATGAAACCAATAAAGTAGATGGGCAATGGCAAAAAGCAACTCCAGTAAATGGTAAAATAAATACCAACCTAAATGAGGGCGCACAAAATGTTTCGCAAGATGGGCAGTGGCTAATATTTACTGGTTGTAATTATCCTGAAGGTCTTGGTAGTTGTGACTTATACATTTCTTTTAAAAATAAAAATGGAGAGTGGAGTGAAGCAGAAAACATGGGGAGAAATATAAATACAGATGCTTGGGAAAGTGCACCATCGCTTTCAGCAGATAAAAGAGATTTATATTTTTCAAGCACAAGGGCAGGAGGCTTTGGAGGTTCAGATATTTGGGTTTCGCACAATATAAACGGATTATGGCAAAAGCCAGAAAACTTGGGGGCTACTATAAATACCAATGGCGATGATGGTTGCGCTTTTATACATGCAGATAACCAAACATTTTATTATAACAGCAATGGACATGTAGGCTATGGCATGAGTGATTTATTTGTAAGCAGAAGAAATGAAAAAGGTATTTGGCAAAAACCAGAAAACCTTGGTTACCCAATAAATACTGTGGATAATGAAGGCTCTATGATTGTAGCTGCCGATGGCAAAACCGCTTATTATGCTAGCGATAAAGGTGATGTAAAAAATAAAATTGATTTGTACAGTTTTGAATTACGTGAAGATATAAGAGCTCAAAAAACACTATGGGTAAAAGGTAAAATATTTGACAAGATAACTAATAAAGGATTGTCATCTATAGCAGAATTGAGTACGTTAGATTCAAGTTTTATTTTGTCAAAATTGCAAACTGATGATGATGGTAATTATCTAACAACATTGCCTATCGGAAAAAATTATGTATTTACAGTAAATAAAAAAGGGTATTTGTTTTATTCGGAAAATTTTATAATGAAAGGTAATGTGAGTGACTCCCCAATTATTGTAAACATAGCATTACAACCAATAGAAAAAGGGGCTTCCATAATTTTAAAAAATATTTTTTTCGAAACTAAAAAAGCA
>JAYUJS010000642.1:0-5020 GCA_043765095.1 Ferruginibacter sp. | reverse complement strand
AAATTTTTCTTTATATATTTGAAAAATAAATTTAGTTAGTTTTAACAAATTATTATAATTTAGCATTTCATTCAAAATTTAGTTAACTAAAGACTTGATATTTTTAACAAAAAAATTAAACGCTTATAGAGGTAAGTCTACCTAACCAAGACAATTAAAAACGCATGAAACAAGCAACTTTGAAACTAGCTGCCATAGTTATGATTATAGGCGGAACAACAACTACTGCAAAAGCACAAAATATAGGGGATAGATTAAATGTAGTAACTACAGCTGTTCCAATGTTACGTATATCTCCAGATGCTCGTGCAACTGCAATGGGTGAAACTGGTATTGCTACAAGCGCTGATGCATATTCAAACTATTGGAATTTAGGTAAAACACCTTTTGCAACAAAGCAAGGGGCTGTGGGTTTAAGTTACACTCCATGGTTAAGTGATTTAAATTTGAAAGATGTGTACATCGCATCTCTTGCTGGGTATTATAAATTAGATGATTTGCAAGCATTATCATTAGGGTTAAGATATTTTAGTCTTGGTGATATTCAATTTACTGACGCAAATGGTAATTCTATTGGTAGCAACCGCCCTCGTGAGTTTGCTATAGATGCAGGATACTCTAGAAAATTAGGTACCAAAAATGGTTTAGGTATTGGTTTACGTTATATAAGTTCTAATCTTGCTACTGGGCCTTTTAATGGCGTTACTTACAAAACTGGAAGTACAGTTGCTGGTGATATTCATTTCTTTCACAATGGTGCTAAAGAAAATGGTGAAGGTTTGAATTATGGTGCTACTTTAAGTAACCTAGGTGGAAAAATATCTTATACAGATGATAACAACCAAGCTGATTTTATACCTGCAAATTTGGGTTTAGGTGCTGCGTACACAAAAGTATTTGATGCAGATAGTAAATTAACTTTTGCGCTAGACGTAAATAAATTATTAGTACCTACACCAGATACTGGTGCAGTAGCTGCCGCAGAATACCGTTCTACAGGTGTTGTAAGTAGCTGGGTTAAAGGTTTAACAAGTGCACCAGGTGGTGGATCTGAGAAGCTAAAAGAATTTTCTGTAGCAATTGGCGGTGAGTACTGGTACAAAGATCAATTTGCTTTTCGTGCTGGTTACTTTATGGAAAACAAGTTAAAAGGAGATCGTAATTATGCTACAGTAGGAGCTGGACTTAAATATAGTTCAATCGGCATCAACCTTGCTTACATTTTCCCTTCTGGTAGTGGAGTTACTCGTAATCCATTGTCTAATACATTGCGTTTCAGTCTAGCTTTTGATATAGATAAAAAATAATTTAACTAAATATTTTGAAAAAAAGCGTTCCCTAAAATGGAACGCTTTTTTTTTACAAAATGATTTGTGCATCTTTGCCAAAAAAATAAAATATGTCTTTTAGAATAGGTACTGGTATAGATTTTCACCAAATGGTAGAAGGCAGAGGATTATGGATAGGTGGAGTAAAAATACCCCATTACAAAGGAGCGCTAGGGCACAGTGATGCAGATGTACTGTTACATGCTATATGCGATGCTATGCTTGGTGCATTATGCTTAGGAGATATAGGCAAACATTTTCCTGATAGTGATGATAGTTTGAAAAATATTGATAGTAAAATTTTGCTAGCAGAAACTTACTCATTAATTAAAACAAAGGGATACAAAATTATAAACATTGATAGCACAATTTGCCTTGAAAAACCAAAAGTAATGCCTTATGCAACTGCAATGCAAGAAGTGATTGCTAATATACTAGAAATAGAAATTTCGGATGTTTCTATAAAAGCAACTACTACAGAAACGATGGGTTTTGCGGGCAGAGAAGAAGGATTATTTGCCAATGCTACTGTATTATTGCAAAAAATAATTTTTAAAAATGAGTATACAAATTAAAATTGTAAATACATCTACAAATGAGCTACCTAATTATGCTACGCCAGGTGCCGCTGGTATGGATATACGGGCAAGCGTAACCGAAACCATTACGCTTTTGCCCATGCAAAGGCAATTAATACCTACTGGTATTTTTGTAGAAATACCTACAGGTTATGAAATACAAGTACGACCAAGAAGTGGATTAGCATTAAAAAATGGGCTTACTTGTTTAAATTCACCGGGAACTATAGATAGTGATTATAGAGGTGAAATAAAAGTATTATTAATAAACTTAAGCAGCGAACTGCAATTGATAAAAAATAGCGAAAGAATAGCTCAGTTGGTTGTGGCCAAAGTAGAAATTGCTTCATTGCATTTGGTTAATGCTTTAACAGAAACTGCAAGAGCGGCTGGAGGATTTGGTCATACAGGTATATAAATTATTTATATGAAATTAATGTTGTTTTTATGTGTAGCTTTTAGCACTATTACACTTGTGGAATGCAGAAGTGGTAGAATAATTACCAAAGCTCTTTCCCCAAGGGATACTACAAAAATGGTGCGTATTAATAGTGTTTCAGATTCAGCACTACTTTTAAACAGTACTAAAGATATTTTACATAAGAGTAAAATAAATTTTAATTCTTTTTCTGCAAAAGTGAGATTGGATATTGAAACGAGCAAAGGAGTGCAACCAGATGCCGTAGCCAATATAAAAATGATAAAAGATAGTGTAGTATGGATTTCTATAACATCTACTATTTTTAATTATGAAGTACTTAGAGTGTACTTATTTAAAGATAGCATAACTTTAATAGATAAAATAAAACATGAAGTAAAATACAGAAGCTATTCTTATTTGCAAGAGATTACCAATATACCATTTACGCTAAATACCATACAAGACTTAATTATAGGAAACCCAATTTTTATAAATGAAAATAGTTTAGCTATAAAAAAATACAATAATTATTTATTAGTAGCTACTCTTACAGAAAATTTTAAAAATTTACTTACTATAAACACGCCAGATAATTTGCTTGAGCATTGCAAGCTAGACGATAGAGATATTACTGAAAACAGAACGGCAGATTTTACTTATGGTTATTATAATAGCAGCAATGGCATTGCTTTTTCTACATATAGACAAATTGTAGTAACAGAAAAAAATAAATTAGATGTACGTATGAACTTTAAACAATTTGAATTTAACAAAGATTTATCTGTTTCATTGAGTGTACCAAAAAGCTATAAAAGGAATTAATTATTAACTTTATTACATTATTCTTTATTTTATATTTTGTAAAGGGTTTATTACTACTTTTAAAAAGTTTAAAGTTCTAGATAACTAATAAGAAATTTATTACTGCCTTTGCAGCAAATTTTATAAACCTAACTATAAAGATTATGAGGAGATTAATTTTCTTTTTTGCATTATATTTTTGTACTTTATCTAATCTTACAGCACAACAGCTAACAAGAGAACAGCTAGAAAAGCAGCGCCAGCAATTAAAAAGCGAAATTGCAGAAGCTCAAAATTTATTAAACAGCAATAAAGCAGAAACAAATAAATCTTTGGGTGGGCTTATAATACTTTCTAGAAAATCTGAATTACAGGAGAGAGTAGTAAAAACTATAGACAAGGATATAAATATATTAGATAACAATATTTATGGTATACAACTAGATGTAAATAAATATGACAGATTGTTGGATACACTAAAACTTGAGTATGCTAAGAGCATGGTGTATGCATATAAGAACCGAGGTAATTACGAATTAATAAATTTTATTTTTTCTGCTAATAATTTTAATGATGCTATAAAACGCATTGCCTATTTAAAAAGTTACAGAGCATTTAGAGAAATGCAAGGGCAAAATATTATTCGTACGCAAGATTTGCGAAAGCATAAATTAGATGATTTAGGAGCATCTAAAGAAATAAAAAAAGTAACACTTATATCTCAAAAAGATGAAATGGATAAACTTGCTGCTCAAAAAGATGAACAAGGAAAAATTGTACAAGATTTAAAAAGGCAAGGTAAAAGTATAGAAACAAGAATAGCAGATAACCAGCGACAAGTAGCAAAAATTAATACAGCTGTAAAAGCAGCCATAGCAAAAGCTATAAGAGAAGAAAAGGAAAGAGTTAGGCTAGCAGCGCTAGCAGAGGCAAAGAAACGTGCTGACGATGCTAGAGAAAATGAAAGAAAAGCAAGAGTAAAAAAAGCAGAGGAAGATAAAGCTGCTAAGGCACGAAGAGATGCAGCATTGGCCGCTGGAAAAACGCCAGACCCAATAAAAGAGACTGTTGTAGCCCTTGTAAAAGAGAAGAAATTGAAGGAAGTAAAAGAACCTGAGCTAGTAAACCTAAGCAGTGAAAGCAAAATATTAAATGGGCGTTTTGAAAGTAATAAAGGTAATTTACCTTGGCCAGTAGATAACCCTGCTATTATTAACCACTTTGGCACAATTACTTTACAAAGTGGCACTAAGATGGCAAATAATGCACTTATTATTGCTGCTTCAATTGGGGAAAATGTAAAAGCTTGTTTTGAAGGTGAAGTAATTTTGATATATGAGGTAGAAGATGGAAAATATGCTATTGCATTAAAACATGGAAGCTTCATTACAACATACAGTTTATTAAAAAATGTAGCTGTAAGAAAAGGGCAAATAGTAAATACAGGACAATTGCTGGGGAAAGTAGCACCAAACCTTGAGGGTAATGGATCACTTGATTTACTTTTATCTAAAGGGAATGGAGATATTAATTATGACCCTGAAAAATGGCTTCGTAGGAAATAGGATATATTAGTTTTTATATAATGAGATAAAATTTTATTATTTTAGTTTAGGGTAGATGTAGCCTGTAATGCAATGTAGACATAGCTTTTTAAAATTTTAAAAGAAAAATTAATTTTAAAATATATTTTAGTCTTAAACCAACCGAATACTGGCTTTATTGATAGAATTTAATATGAAGAAACTTAAAAAACCTCCCCAGTTGCCTGAGGAGGTTTTGTTTTGCTACTTTTACATAGCAGATTTAACCAGAGAATCCTTCGTTGATTACCTTATTACACTTACTTTAATAACCTCTGTTTGTTGTCCTTTTTCAGAAACTCTTAAAGA
>JAYUJS010000641.1:0-5020 GCA_043765095.1 Ferruginibacter sp. | reverse complement strand
AATAAAAATACCAGCAATAAAACCCAGTTGCTTTTTTGTTTGGTAAAAAGCCAGTACTGTGTTTTTAATAACCCTGCTGATTTTTCGGTAAAATTTGTGCTATAATCTTTCATTATTTTACCTATTTAAAGTTTGTTTTTTACTGCTCCAAAGCATCAATAATAATAAACCCGTTGCCCATACTAAAAGCCAGATTGTTTCAACCAATACCAGCGGTATTTCCCAAGTTAAAGGTCTGTTAGCTACCTGCAAATCTTTTATTTCACCATACTTATTTTTATCTACCCTATAAGTATCAAATGTGCCATAAGCCGATTTATCCTTCATATCGTTATTCATATTTTGCACAAATCCTCTTCGATAATTTTCTGCCTGTACTTGAAAATCTATTTCAGATTCTAGGCTGGCATTGCATCCTGCCATTGATACATTACGAACAGCAATGAATGGACTAAAAGCAGCGACCCATGACTGTACTTTTTTTTGATTTTTTAATGATTGAAAAATATCATCGAAATAATGGTCGTACACTTTGCTGGTATAGTCTTCGCTTTGCTGCATTATAAATCCTTCAAAATTAAAAGGCAATTGTTGTACACTGTCCACCTTATATTTTGCCAGCATTTCTTTTTCAATTTTCATTGCCCGTTCGTCAGATGAATTATGTCCATCCAATCCTTTAGCAACCGCTTCCGAAATTTCTTTTTTAAATTGATAATTACTAATAACGGGATATTTGTTTTCAGCAAGATTTGCAGACACCCTCGGAATAATTACATTGGTACACATCCACATTAATAATAACAAAGCCATGCTGCTGCCCACATTATTTATTTTGCTGGAAACAAAAACACCCAATAAACTCCAGCATAAAAAATACAAGGAGTAAGTAAGCCACACATAAAAAATGGCAGGTATAGCTACTCCTGCATTTATGAAGTGATGCGACGATAAAACAGTTAATAAAAGATAACCACTAAAAAATAGCTCAAATAATAAAAACACTGCCATTGTTTTAGCAAATAATATTTGCCTATAGCTGGCACCCTGCGAAAGCAACAATGCTAATGTGCCATTATTTTTTTCTATATTAATAGCATTGAAAGAAAATAAAATAATCAACAACGGTAATATCAATTGGCATATCAATGCAGGGCTAAGCCAGCCAAACCGCATACTGCTGTCACTCTCCTGACTCTTGCTAAACAAAAAATCATTTTGTCGGTGTGGTTCCATGTACACAGATGTACCTGTATAGATGCTCAGCCCAGGGTCAAAACAATGCAACAGTGAAGGTTTTTTGTAAGCATAGTTACCAAAATGTGCAGCCATGTGCGGATGCTTCAGTTCCTGCGCTAGCCATTCTTTTCTGGAACTTTCCTGCGCATTCAACCTTATGGTTGATAAGTTTGATTGAAAACTTAACTGATGCCACAATGCCAACATACTTATCAACAATAAAAACAACAATAGCCATTTTATGCGGCTATCTCTTTTCCATTGCAACCATTCGTTATTAATTATTTTATACAGCATACGTAGTTGCTTAATTTAATTTTGTAAATCCATTACATACTCCAGCACTTACATCAAATTCTTTTTTTACAGTACCATTACTTATTAAATAAGAATAAATAGAATTACTAGCTGCTGCAGGCACACTGAAATAAATTTTCTCACTATCCCATTTGGTCATAAAAGTGCTGACACCAAAAACTTTTGGTAGTGTGGGAGCAATATTTCCTAAAGAAGTTTTTGCCATTAAATCAATTTTGTAATATTCAGCAGCAGCATAAGGGTCGAAATTGGCATCACTATCAAAAGGATATGCAACCGCATCAGAATAACGCATAGTAAATACCTGACCTGTACCAAAATAGTAAAGCCCTAAACAAGGCTTACCCGTTGTTGTACTTAAATTGAAAAAATAAGTAGGGTCAAAATCTGTTGTGCCATTTTTTATTTTTAATATACCGCTTGGTTTGCCGTTATTAGCAAAGCCCATCACATAAATATCATTGTTAGCATCTATAATCATTGTCTTTGGGTCAAAGGAAGATTCACTACCACCAGTCCATATTTCACTGCTTCTTCCATCAGTAATTAATTTGGTAACTGTTCCTGTGGTTCTATTGATTACAGCAACAAAAACAGAATCTGCTAAGTTTGAAAAGCTAGCATCTTGATAATTTACGCCCATAAAAATATTATTATCCCGATGAACCATGCCCAAGTAATACACTTCTGTAGCACCTGGTTTCTGTAAACTAGTTAAATCTATTGTTCCTGTTATTTGCATAGTAGTTGGGTTAAACTTTACCAGCTTAGGAATGCCAGCAAAACCATTACTTGCAGCATAAGCTTCTGTTTCACTTATAAAATCTACAGCACCAAAAGTTTTTAATCCCAACACAGAAAAGCTTCCCACCTGCTTTGGTTTACCTGTTGCATCAAATTCATATTTACGCAAAGTAGCTGGTGCACCAAACGTGTTAATATAAACATATGCTCCATACTTATACATTTGTCCTGAACTGATAAGCTCGGCAGCATTGGCTGTACCTACACTACCCGTAGGAAACTGATAGGAACCAAATAGGTAAGTCGTCTGACTTGGAAACACACCACCCGTAACTGTTAATGCGTATTTAATTTTATTTGCCTCTATTGGTGCTTCGGGTATTGATTTATCTTTTTTGCAAGAGAAAGAAGTTACTGCACTTAAAGCAGCTAATAATAAATAAAGATTTTTTCTTTTCATGTTTTTTATTTTATAAATTTTTAAATTGATATAAACGTATTTTAAAACTATAAGCCCTACCAGGTAACTGAACTTTAAAATTGTCAAAGGTTTTTTGGTTAGCAATATTGTTTACTTCAAAGCTGAATGCCAATCCTTTTTTAGAAAGGCTGTAAGTAATGCCTGCATATTGTAAGAACTGAGTCGGTATCCTATTTTTTAGTTCTCGGGCTCCATCAACTTCCCAATACAAAAAATATTCGTGGGTGTAGCTGCTGTTCCACCATGCTTGAAAATTATTATCCTTTTGTAGTACATTATTTTTTGTGAACATAATACCGCCATTCATAAATAGGTAGGGCGTATTCGGTATTCTTGCATTTTTATATCTGTCATTGTTTAAGCCACTGTTATCAATTTGAGATTGGTTGCGTAAATCTTGATAAGTAATATTTGCATTAAGCGTTAAATATGTAACAGGAAAATATTTTACAGCAGCTTCTACACCGGCCACATTTGCCTTTAATAAATTTTGATATGTGGTGCTAAATTGTGACGGGCGTAAATAAATAACATTGGTCACTTTTCTATAAAAACCAGTTAGTTCCAGTTCTACTTTTGAAACGTTGTACAGCAAATTCAAATTGATATTTTCACTTTTTTCAGGTACAAGTTTTGGGTTGGGCTTTATAAGCATCAAATCACCAAAAGATTCCTCTGCATCTGGCAGCCTGGCAGCATGCTCGTAAGATGTTTTTAGCAAAAGATGTTTACTTAGTTTATAAGCCAATGCTATGTTGTATGCAGCTGTATGTATGTTTTGAGAGCTGGGAAAAAGCGTCGCAAAATTAATCTGATACCCTTTTATGTAAGTATATAAATGTTTGAAGGAACTTGTAAATTGTAATTTCTTTTTTAACAATAAACCTTCAATACCAACGCCTGCTATATTTTTTAATAAGCTAGATGGAGTACCAAAATAATCTATACCGCTATAAAATTTTTGTGCCACCGTATCTTTTCCTGTACGGTAATAATGTTGTAGCGTATTACTAAACACAATTTTATAATCATCGTTTATACGATAGGTAGCCACCAATTTAGCGTTTACTACATCAGTGTAAATATTTAACTCATTAGCAGAAGAGGTGATTTCGCCACCGCTAAATTTTCTACCCACCACTTCTCCATCCCAGTTATAAATATTTTTAGAAGTATCTGTAAATATCCCTTTTATTTTATTGTATGAGGCGAATGCTGTAAGGTTAAAATTTTTAAGCAGGTTGTTCTTTTGATATTTAAGAATACTGCTAAATAAATCTTCTTTGTAAAAAGCCTTACCGTATGGCTGCGCCATTACTAGGTTATTTTGCAAGTGGCGGTACAATCCTGCGTTAATGAATGTTAAAGAAAGTTGGTCTGCCCATTTTGAACCGGTAAAGCCTGTTTCAATTTTTATATTGTAATTCTTAAATAAATCATGAAAACGTTTTACATCTTTTATCTGTGGATTTCCATATTGATCTGGTGCCTCTGCAGTAACTATATAATTATTTGTGGCATAATTTAAGCTGCCTTGAACACTTGTATAAAAATGATTCGACAAATATTTCTTCATCAATAAATTAAACCGATGCGTATTAAAGGAACTTATGGCATAGGATGCATCCAGATAATTTTGCTTTTCTTTTCGAGTAACAATGTTGATGGCGGCTCCCAAAGCGTCAGCACCCAAATCTATAGGTAAGATTCCTTTATACACTTCAATACGTTCTGTCTGCTCTATAGGTAAAATATTTAAGCCCTGTGTTTCGCCTAAATTATCTTGTGGTAATCCATCAATAAAAAATTTTACCTGCTTGCCTGTGCTGCCATTAATTAAAAATGAAGTACGGGAGCCGTAGCCACCATCCAGCTTTACTTTAATGCCCGATGTTTGTCTTAATAAATCTGCACCGGTAACATTGCTGTTATAGAAAGGCCGGGTATCTACAATGGAAACATTAACGGGCTGTTGCCGAAGTGTTTTGCTGTTTACAACTCCAATTACCAATACATCTTTTAAAATACGGACGGTATCCTTTTTTAAAGTATCCTGTTTTGATGTATTAGATTGAGCAAATACAGTTGATGCAAAACAAAGCAATAATATGGTGGTAGATAATTTCAATTTTCTTATTCTAAATAGTTTCTAAATACAATTGCTGTAATTCACTGGCAGTAATATCACTTGTGTCAACCGTGTGTACGAGTGCGCCTTGCTTCATAATACCAATTTTT
>JAYUJS010000640.1:0-1898 GCA_043765095.1 Ferruginibacter sp. | reverse complement strand
ATGCAGCCCAATTGATGATTACTAATAAAACCACGATAATTGGCAACCAAAATCTGTTATTGAAAATCTTTTTCATCATTATTTTCTGCAAATGTTTTTTACGGTTATCAATAATGAAAGAAAAATTATAGAAAAGAAATACACAACATCTCTTGTATCTATTACACCTCTACTTATACTTTTATAATGAAAATCAATACCAAGCATTTCAATATAATAATCGAGCCCATTTGCAAAAAAAGATATTTTACTTATGGCATTAAAACCAAAATATAAAATAAGACAAACAAATACACCAATTAAAAAAGCTACTACAGCATTGTTTGTAAAGCCGCTACAACACAGGCTTACCGCAGCAAATACAGCAGCTAGCAAAAATAATCCTACATAACTACCTGTAATACTACCACTATCTATTGTACCTTGTGTGCTAAGCGATTTTATGGTAATAATATATATAAGTGTAGGCAAAATTACTATAAGCATTACCATAAGTATGGCAATGTATTTTCCCAATACAATTTGCCAAGCAGATAATGGTTTTGTTTTTAAAATTTCAAATGTGCCTGTTTTAAATTCTTCTGATAAAGAATGCATAGTTATAGCTGGCACTAAAAATAACAAAACCCATGGAGCAAGTTCAAAAAACTTATCTAGGGTAGCGTAGTTATTATCTAAAATGCTACTTTGGGGCAATAAAAAAAGAAAAACACCGCATAGTAACATAAAAAACACAATGGCAATATATCCTGTGAGGTTGCTAAAAAAACGATTCAATTCCTTTCGGCAGATGCTGTACATAGTTTATTATAATTGATGCAATTTACGCAATACGTTTTTAACAAATAAAGTTGCATTAATTTCATAGAAAGGTTATCGTATAAAAAGTAAATCAATGCAAATAGTTTAGAATTATGATTTTTTTAGCTTTTCAAATTTTATAACAAATAACAATTCTTCATTTTTACCAAACTAATTTTTGCATTATTAATTTTTTTTACAAAACTGTGATAATATTTTAAACATTATAAATTAATCCTTTAAAAATTATATGCAACAATGTTTCAGTAATTTATTTTAACATACAAATAACAAGGTATAAATTTTGACTTCAAAACTTAAAAAACAATTATGAAAAAAATTATTAGTCTTTTTTCGGTGTGTGCAATCCTTTCAATGGGCTGTACAAAGTCTTCACTTAATGATGAAATTAATAACGATGATGCTACAGCAAGTCCAGTAGCACATAGGGGTTGTGCATCTTACGAAGTATTAGAATCTCAATTAAAAGCAGATGCAACTTTGGCTGGAAGAATGGAAGCCATTGAATCTTTTACTGCAAAGTATGCTGCTAACAATGCAGCAGCAAGATTAATAGCAGGAGGTATTATAGAAATACCTGTGGTAGTAAATGTAGTGTATAAAACTGCAGCACAAAATATTTCGGATGCTCAAATAGCAACTCAAATAGCGGTATTAAATGCTGATTTTGCAGCAACCAATCCTGATGTGGCAAGTATCCCAACTATTTTTCAAGGAGTACAAGCTGGTAATACAAATATTAGATTTGTGCTTGACCGAACAAGAAGAGTAGCTACTACTAAAACTAGCTTTACAACAAACGATGGTATGAAGAAAGCATCT
This sequence comes from Ferruginibacter sp., assembly GCA_043765095.1. Taxonomy (GTDB): domain Bacteria; phylum Bacteroidota; class Bacteroidia; order Chitinophagales; family Chitinophagaceae; genus Ferruginibacter. The sequence continues at coordinate 254 of JAYUJS010000640.1, read as the reverse complement.
GGTGGTGGTGTTGCGCCTTTGAGCCCAACTACAAAATTAAATTTATGGACTTGTAATTTGAGTAATGGAATTTTAGGTTACGCACAGTTTCCTGGAGGTGCTAGCACAACTGACGGTGTTGTAATATTGTACAGTGCATTTGGTGTAACTAGTGCTGGTGCTCCTTACAATAAAGGGCGTACTGCTACACACGAGGTTGGGCATTGGTTAAACCTTCGCCATATTTGGGGAGATGCAACTTGCGGTAACGACCA
>JAYUJS010000639.1:0-5034 GCA_043765095.1 Ferruginibacter sp. | reverse complement strand
AGTACACTCCTTACCAAGCAGAAATTGCACAAGGGCGTTTGCAGAGTTTGTTAAATTTTCAAACAATGGTATCTGATTTGTGTGGCTTACCAGTAGCTAACGCAAGTTTGTTAGATGAAGGAACAGCAGCGGCAGAAGCTATGGCAATGTTGCTAAATCATAAAAATAAAAATACCGATAATATTACCTCTCCAAAGTTTTTTGTGGATGAAAATATTTTTGCACAAACAAAAGATGTATTGGTTACAAGGGCTTCACCAATAAATATTGAATTGGTTTTTGGGGATTATAAAACAGCTATTTTAGACGAAAGCTATTTTGGTGCAATAGTACAATACCCAAATGCAAATGGCGGGGTAGAAGATTACAGAAGGTTTATAGAGGCTGCCCATGCGGTTAATACAATGGTAGTAATGGCTACCGATTTATTGTCCCTTACATTGCTTACGCCTCCGGGTGAGTTGGGGGCAGATGTGGCCATTGGTACGGCACAAAGATTTGGCGTGCCAATGGGTTTTGGTGGCCCTCATGCAGCTTTTTTTGCTACCAAAGATGAGTTTAAAAGAAATATTCCTGGTCGTATTATTGGCGTTACAATTGACGCACAGGGTAATCGTTGCTTAAGAATGGCTTTGCAAACCCGTGAGCAACATATACGCCGAGAAAAAGCTACAAGTAATATTTGTACTGCACAAGCTTTGCTAAGTAATATGAGTGCCATGTATGCGATTTATCATGGAGCGGATGGTTTAAAAAATATTGCTAAACGCACAAGCTTATTGGCAAAAACTTTGAGCGATGAATTGGCAGCAATGGGTTTTGTAAATGAGAACAAATTTTATTTTGACACCTTAAAAATAACAACCAATTTATCTGATAAAATAAAAGGTGCTGCAGAAGCTGCAGAGGTAAATTTCTTTTATACTGCTGATAATATATTTATAAGTTTAGATGAAACTACCTCCCAAAAAGATGTGTTAGATATTGTACACATATTTGCAGTAGCTAAAGGAGATGATAAAGCTGGGGTTGTTTTTAACCATGATGAATTACTTACAAATATTCCTACTTCGCTTACAAGAACAACTGAATATTTAACGCATCCTATTTTTAACAGCTACAGAAGTGAGCATGAAATGTTGCGCTACATAAAAAGTTTAGAAAACAAGGATTTGAGTTTAAACACTTCTATGATAAGCCTTGGTAGTTGCACCATGAAGCTAAATGCTGCCACACAACTGATACCGGTTAGCTGGCCTGAGTTTAGCAATATACATCCATTTGCACCTGCAAGCCAGTGGAAAGGTTACCAACAAATATTGACAGAGCTTGAAGCTTGGTTGAGCAATATAACTGGTTTTACGGCCACATCGCTACAACCAAATAGTGGTGCACAAGGCGAGTACACAGGTTTGCTTACGATGCGTGCATACCATGAGCATAGAAAAGATTTACATAGAAATATTATTCTTATACCAATATCTGCACATGGCACAAACCCAGCAAGTGCAGTAATGGCGGGCTTTAAAGTGGTAGTAACCAAGTGTGATGAGGCTGGAAATATAGATATGGCAGATATGGCTGCACAAGTAGAAAAACATAAAGACAACCTTGCAGGTTTAATGATAACCTACCCAAGTACGCATGGTGTGTTTGAAGAAACGATAAAAGATTTGTGCCAATTAATACATGATAATGGTGGATTGGTTTATATGGATGGCGCAAATATGAATGCACAAGTTGGGCTTACAAGCCCTGGGCTTATTGGTGCTGATGTATGCCATTTGAACTTGCATAAAACATTTGCAATACCGCATGGTGGTGGCGGGCCTGGCATGGGACCAATTGGAGTAAATGATAAGTTGAAACCTTTTCTACCAAAGCATTCTTATAATTTAGAAGGTATATCTACATCTACACATGCTGTAAGTGCTGCTCCTTATGGCAGTGCAAGTATTTTGCTAATAAGTTATGCTTACATAAAAATGCTAGGTGCAGCAGGGCTTAAGCGCAGTACAGAGTTTGCTATTTTAAATGCAAACTACATGAAAGCAAGATTAGAAAATGATTACAAGATTTTATATACTGGTAAAAACGGAACCTGTGCGCATGAGTTTATTGTAGATTTACGTCCGTTTAAAGCAAGTGCAGGTATAGAAGCAGAAGATATTGCAAAGCGCTTGATGGATTATAATTTTCATGCTCCTACATTGAGTTTTCCTGTGGCAGGAACAATAATGATAGAGCCTACAGAGAGTGAGGATAAAGCAGAGTTGGATAGATTTTGCGATGCGATGATTAGTATAAGAAAAGAAATAGCTGCTATAGAAAATGGTATTGCAGATAAGTTAGATAATATTTTAAAACATGCACCACACACACAATTTATTGTAATGGCAGACGAATGGACAAGGCCGTATAGCAGACAGCAAGCTGCTTTTCCACTTGAGTATGTAAAAGGTAATAAATTTTGGCCAAGCATAAGCAGGGTAAATAATACTTATGGTGATAGAAATTTGGTATGCACTTGTGAGCCTATGGAAAGTTATATGGAAGAAGTGGTGGTTAGTTGATTGGATTATTTGTAAAATAATTAGATGGCCTCCAAATAAATTGGGGGCTATTTATTTTATCAAAATTAAATTCAGCATAAAAATATTTTTACAATGTAGTTAGAAAAATATCATTCTCTTTATCGAAAAAAATGTACCAATTTTTCTTTTTATTTCTCTGATGGTTACAATAATAAGTTCTTATAAATAATTAAAACAAGGCTTAAGAAACTTACATCATTTACCATACTTTTCACAATATTTTTTATTCAACTGCTTATGTTTATCATCCAAATTTATATCTCTGCCTTGTATAAAAGCTTTTGTAATATTATTGGTACGCATATCTAGTGCATCGCCGGTACTTATTATAATGTTGGCATCTTTTCCCACCTCTATGCTTCCAGTTTTATCTGCTATTCCTAATATTTTTGCAGCATTTAATGTAATTGTTTGCAAAGCTTCTTCTTTATTAAGCCCGTTGGCTGCTGCTTCTCCAGCGTTAAACATTAGGTTTCTACCTGTTGTAGTTTCATCTTCGTCCGATATACAATATAGTACTCCAGCCTTTTGTAATACACTAGGTGTTTTGTAGGATTGGTCAATATCATCATCATCTGAAGTTGGTAGTGAGTGTATTTGAGAAAGTATAATAGCAATATTATTTTGTTTTAATAACGGAGCAATTAACCAACTTTCACTTGCACCTACAAGGGTTACATCAAATCCAAATTCTTTTATAAAATCAATAGCCGTTAGCATTTCTTTTACAATAGTACAATGTACAAAAAGCGTTTGTTGTTTTGTAAACAAACCTTTTACCGCTTCCATTTTTAGGTTTGTTTGTGATGGTTTTTCTCCTGTATTGTACGCTTTTGCTTGCCTAAAAAATTGTTTTACTATTTCTATTTTTTCCTTAGAATTTTTTAAGGGGTCAGTTTTATCATCAGTATTTCTATTTGGTCTTACCAATAAAGATGGCATGTAAAAATGTAAACCATTATCCATCTTGTATACAGCATCTTCCCATGTCCAAGCATCAAAATTTACTACCGATGAAGAACCTGCAATTAAATTACCTTGCGGTACAATATTTGCAAATAAAATGCCGTTGCTACGAAGTGTATTAGTAATTTTAGAGTCAGTATTATAAGCCACTATACTTCTTACATTAGGGTTAAGGTCTCCCAACTCTCTATAGTCATCTGTACCACGTACTTGGTTTGCTATCTCTTTCAAACCAGTAGTAGTATTGGCTAAAATAAACCCTGGGTATACATGCATTCCCGTTGCATCTGTCAATTTTACTTCACCAGATGGTGTAGCAATGTTGGGGCCTATTTTTTCAATTTTACCATTATTTATAAGGATAGAAGTATTATGTAAAACCTCACCAGTACCAGTATGCACCAAACCATTTTTTATAAGTGTATAGCCAGCAAAATATTTTGCAGGGCTAATATTATCTTGTGTTTTTGCAATGTTTAAAAATCCAAAACTGCAAATAATTATTATAAATTTTTTCATTTAAATGATTTTATTTTTCTATAATTTTTAGGTAAAAATAATTTGAACAATCAATTCAAAATTATTTTCTGTGAAATGAAAATTGCCAATTGTGCTCTGCTTTCTTTTAGCTGCTTGCTCTCAAGTGCTAATTGCCAACTGATTCCTCTTCATCAAGCAATCCATGCTCATGCTCACTCGTACTACAAGTATGTACCTTTTTTAAAGTAGCTTTTGCTGGTGTAGTAGCTGATCCGCCATTTTTCTCCTCTAATAATTTATTTATAATTCTATTTCTTTCCTCAAAAATTGCTTTGCGCATTTCTATATCTTTTTCTTTATCAAAATACAAAATACCATCCACCCATGTTTTTTCCACTCTTGCATACACACTTAGTGGGTTATCATTCCATAATACAATATCTGCATCTTTTCCTATTTTTATACTGCCCACTTGTTTGTCTATATGTAGCATTTTTGCAGGGTTGAGTGTTACCATTTTCCAAGCATCTTCCTCCTTCATGCCCCCATATTTTACACTTTTAGCAGCTTCTTGGTTTAGTCTTCTAGCCATCTCGGCATCATCACTATTTATGGCTACGTTAAGCCCCACGTTATGCATTATTGTTGCGTTGTAAGGTATAGCATCTTGCACTTCTACTTTGTAAGCCCACCAATCGCTAAATGTAGAGGCATTGGCTCCATGAGCCTTCATTTTATCTGCTACTTTATAGCCCTCCAGTATATGCGTGAATGTGTTTATTTTAAAATTAAATTTATCAGCCATTAGCATTGTTTGTGCTATTTCGCTTGCTATATAACTGTGGCAGGTTATAAATCTTTTGCGTGCCATTATTTCTACAAGCGCATCTAATTCTAAATCTTTTCTTGTTTTTTTCGCATCTAGTTTTAAAGCTTTTGCATAATCTTGTGCACGGGTAAATGCATCTACCTGCACTTGCTCTACACCCATACG
>JAYUJS010000638.1:0-1900 GCA_043765095.1 Ferruginibacter sp. | reverse complement strand
CTTTTGTGCATGCAATATGCGACACATTGGGTGTCACAGATGCTGTAAGTAGCCCAACATTTTCAATTATTAATGAATATAAATCTGCCGAAGGCGACGTTATTTACCACTTAGATTTGTACCGTTTAAAAGACGAGCAGGAAGCAATAAATGCAGGAGTGGAAGATTGTTTGTATAGTGGTAATTTGTGCTTGGTAGAGTGGCCAGAAATTACTCCGGAATTATTTCCTAAAGATACGGTGCATTGTTATTTATCGGTTTCGGGACAAAATGAAAGGAAATTAATTATTGGTTGATTAGTTGATTGTGAAGTTTTTTTAAATTGTATTTCTTTTATAAAACTAAATTTGTAATTTTAAAAAATAGTTAAAATTTTACAGAGGTTAAAATAAACCAATCAACTAATCAACCAACCAATGGCAACAACAAAACCTTTCGTATCTCCCTCCCTTACCTACGAAACACTAGAAGAAACACTAGATGTAAAGCCACGCCGTGAGGCATTATACATAGGTATTCCCAAAGAAGATTCTTTTAACGAAAACCGTATTGCACTTACGCCCGATGCTGTGAGTGTGATAATTGCAAACGGGCATGAAGTGTGCATAGAAACCAATGCAGGCGAAGGGGCTAACTATACAAACAATGATTACAGCGAAGCAGGTGCAAAAATTTGTTATGACAAGGCACAAGTTTTTGAAGCAGATATAATTGTAAAAAGTGCACCAGTAAGTATGGAAGAATGTGAGTTGCTAAAATTGAATCAAACAATTATTTCGCCCATTCATTTAGCAGAAATGAAAAGAGAAATTTTAGAAAAAATGATGCAGAAAAAAATAACTGCACTCAGTTTTGAAAACTTAAAAGACGATAGCGGACACAACCCAATAGTACGCAGCATGAGTGAAATTGCTGGCTCAGCAGTAATGCTTATTGCAGGGCAATATTTGAGTAATGCAAATAATGGCAAAGGTGTTTTAGTAGGCGGTATAAGTGGTATTCCACCAACAAAAGTCATCATAATTGGTGCAGGTATTGTAGGTGAATATGCTGTACGAACTGCACTTGCTATGGGTGCAAGCGTAAAGATTTTTGATAATAGTATTTATAGATTAAAACGTTTACAAAACAATATTGGTGGCCGTTTGTGGACATCGGTGATTGAGCCAAAAATTCTTGCCAAGCAATTAAAGACTTGCGACGTGGCAGTGGGTGCACTAGGCAATGATGGTGGCATTACACCAATGGTAGTAAGTGAACAAATGGTGAGCAACATGCGCCCCGGTAGTGTAGTTGTAGATGTAAGCATAGACCATGGCGGTTGCTTTGAAACTAGCAAAGTAACTTCGCATAAAAACCCTACTTTTTCAAAATACGATATCATACATTATTGTGTACCCAATATACCAAGTGGCTTTGCACGTACTGCTTCGCAAGCTATAAGTAATGTACTCATGCCATTAATTTTAGAAACGTCTAACGAAGGTGGAATTGATAATTTAATTTGGTACAAAATAAATATTCGTAGTGGTATTTACATGTTTAAAGGAGCACTTACAAACTTTCATTTGAGTGAGCGCTTTACAATAAAATTTACAGATTTAAATTTGTTAATAGCGAGTAGAAGGTAGCACCCTAAATCCCCCACAGCAGGACTTTAAAACTCAGGCGTTACTAAGTTTTTTTTGCCGAACAGAGAAGCAGCCATGTGCATCTTCATTGGCGTCGCACATTTCAACTTTATCTCTTTTGGCATCTTTTATTATACAACTGAGTAGTAATGAAAATACTACATTTTAATTGATAAATATTAAAATATAATATAAACCCTTCAACAAAAATGGTAGAAGTTTATTGAAGAAATGAAAATTCTGAATTATAGCAATACCAAACTTTTGAA
>JAYUJS010000637.1:0-15642 GCA_043765095.1 Ferruginibacter sp. | reverse complement strand
TAGATGATTTTCTTACAGAAACAAGAACTGTTTTTAAAAATACTGAGCTGGCAGAGGAAGGAGTTTGTTTTAGTATTTAGATGATAGTATTTAATATTGAGATGACAGACGACAGTAAACTGTATAAGGATTAAAGAAGACTTAAATCATAAACTTTGTATTCGCCTTTTAATATACAAACTTTTTAATTTTCAACCTTGAACTTTCAACATTAAACCATCCTAACATACATTCACTTCTTTTTCCAACAACACATTAAATTTTGCTTTTACAGAGTTTATAATTTGCTGACTTAATTGTAAAATTTCTTCCCCATTGGCATTACCAAAATTTACCAAAACCAATGCTTGTTTTTCATGGCAGCCAGCATCATTTTTTCTATAACCTTTCCAGCCGCATTGTTCTATAAGCCATCCAGCAGCTAGTTTGGTTTCATTTTCGCCAATTGCATAGCCAACTATTGCAGGGAAATCTTTTTGTAAATTAGTAAATTGTAAACTTTTTATAGTAGGGTTTTTAAAAAAACTTCCTGCATTTGCTATTTGTTTGGGGTCGGGGAGTTTGCTTTTTCTAATGCTAATAACAGCATCCGATATAGCCCTTATGCTTGGGGTTTGTATTCCCATCTTTTCCAATTCAGTTTCTATAGCACCATAAGAAGTATTATAAACGGGTATTTTATTTAAACGAAATGTTACGGAAATAATTACAAATTGCCCTTTGTATTTTTTTTTAAAAATACTTTCTCTATATCCAAATGCACAATCATTTTTAGAAAAAGTAACCAGTTTTTTATCATTAATACCGTATGCTTCTAACTCATAAAACACATCTTTGATTTCTACCCCATACGCCCCAATATTTTGCATAGGGCTAGCACCCACACTACCCGGTATAAGCGATAAATTTTCTACTCCTGCATATTGATTATTTATACAAAACAAAACAAACTCATGCCAGCCCACACCTGCACCTGCTTTCAAGTAAATATATTTATCATCCTCACTTATTTTTTGAATACCTGTTATTTGATTTTTTAAAATAAGCCCATCATAATTTTTTGTAAAAAGTATATTGCTACCACCACCAAGTATGAGTAGCGGTTCGTTTGTATTTTCCAATATCTCACCTAAATCATTTACTGAAGAAAAAAGAGCAAACAATTTTGCACTAGCATTTATGCCAAAAGTATTAAGAGATTTAAGAGAGAAATTTTCTTGAAAAAACATGCAAAAAAAATATAAAAAATAAACGAAATTGTGATAAGGTCTATACAGACAAGATATCTTTTTAGAAAAATGTCATCTCTAAAAAAATAGCCAGCATAAAAACAATTTCTATACGGGCTAAGAAAATATAAAATCTTATATCTAAAGTCTCAAATCTAAATACTCAAAACTATTTCAAAATACTTCTACCAATTACAATTCTTTGTACCTCACTAGTACCTTCATATATCTGTGTAATTTTTGCATCTCTCATCATACGTTCAACATGATATTCTTTTACAAATCCGTACCCACCGTGTATTTGCACAGCCTCGGTAGCCGTCCACATTGCGGTTTCGCTGCTAAATACTTTTGCCATTGAGCTACTTAAAGTGTAATCTATATGCTCATCTTTTTCCCAAGCGGCTTTAAGGCAAAGCATTCTTGCACATTCAATTTTTGTAGCCATATCAGCTAGTTTAAATTGTATTATTTGATGGTTCATTATTTCTGTACCAAAGGCTTTGCGCACTTTACTATATTTTAAAGAAAGCTCATATGCACCACTTGCTATACCTAAAGCTTGTGCAGCTATACCTATACGCCCGCCTGCAAGGGTTTTCATTGCAAATTTAAAACCAAATCCATCTTCGCCAATTCTATTTTCTTTAGGCACTTTTACGTCGTTAAACAATATTGTGTGTGTATCACTTCCTCTAATACCCAGTTTATTCTCTTTGGCACCAACTACTACGCCAGCCCATTTTTTTTCAACAATAAATGCATTTATACCACGACTACCTTTACTTACATCACTTTGTGCTATTACTAAATAGACGCTTGCACTATTACCATTGGTAATCCAATTTTTAGTGCCATTTAATAAATAATGGTCATCTTTTTCTTCGGCAGTAGTTTGTTGGCTAGTAGCATCACTGCCCGCTTCTGGCTCACTTAAGCAAAATGCACCTATGTACAATTCTCCATCTTTTTTGCCTTGCGCAAGTGGTTTTAAATATTGTTGTTTTTGTGCTTCGTTTGCATACTCTTGTAAGCCATAACATACAAGACTATTATTTACACTAACACATACACTTGTACTCGCATCCACTTTACTCAACTCTTCCATTGCTAATACATAGCTCATTGTATCTAACCCGGCGCCACCATATTCTGGTTTTACCATCATACCCATAAAACCAAGGTCAGCTAGTTTTTCTATTTGTTCTTTAGGAAATTTTTGATGCTCATCTCTATCTATTACACCAGGTAAACACTCATTTACTGCAAAATCTCTTGCAGCTTGTTGTATCATTAATTGCTCTTCATTTAATTGAAAATTCATAGTTTTATTTTAGTGTTACAAAATTAGGGGAATAGCATAATAGAAAGTATTACCTACGAAGATAATTGTGGTAGGGATATTGGGAAAATAAAATATTTGTAATAAACATAATTTCAATATTTTATATAGATCAATATTATTGGGTTTACTATATTTGAATTTTATACAAAAAAATATTACATTTGCAACTTTAAATATAACAAGTATGGCAAAATCCATACACAAAAAATAACAACATGAAAAAAGACTTGCATCCAAAAAATTACAAAATGGTCGTTTTTAAAGACATGAGTAATGGTACTACTTTTTTAAGTAAATCTACCGCTAACACAAACGAAACTATCATTTTTGAAGAAGATGGTAATGAATATCCAGTTATTAAATTAGAGATTTCAAATACTTCACATCCTTTTTATACTGGTAAAAATGTATTGGTGGATACTGCAGGTCGTATTGATAAATTTAACAAGCGCTTTGGTAAAAAAATTGCCGCTACAGTTGCTATTGAAACATCAGCAGAAACAGCTGAGTAATTTTTCACAAAGAATATTTTAAAGAGTCCTCCAATTTTATTGGGGGTTTTTTATAACTATTATTTTCATAAACAATAACAAAATCTATTTCCACTAACCCTATTTCCACCTTATTTTTACCGTATGGAGGAAAAACTTTTTTACGAAATAAGAAAAGCTGATTTAAGCAAGCAATTAAAAAAATTGCAAAGCAAAAAAACAACATTTGCAATGTTAAGGCTTGGTAGCATTTTAGCAGTTATAGCTTCAATTTATTTTTTATGGAATATTGGTAAAATTTATGCAATAATTTTTACTATTGTTTTACTTATTATTTTTATACAATTAATTTATAAAGACCTCGCAAACAGAGTTTCCATAAAGCATTTTCAATTTTTAATATCAATAAATGAGGATGAATTAAAAGCTCTTGAGGGCAATTATTACCACTTTGAAGCTGGCATACAATTTACCCCTCATGACCATTTTTATGCAAACGATATGGATATTTTTGGTAGGGCTTCTTTATACCAATTTTTAAATAGAACAACTTCGGAACTTGGAGGGGAAAAACTAGCCAATTGGTTGCTTGACCCTGCCGGAACAAATAAAATTATAGAAAGACAAGCTGCGGTAAAAGAATTAAAAAAATTGCCAGCATGGAGGCAAAATTTACAAGCATTAGGTAAAGATAGCAGCATTAAAAAAAACACCTTATTACAAATTGCAAATTGGCTAAAACAACCAAATTTATTTATTCAATTTAAGCATTGGAAATGGTTACGCTTTTTATTGCCCGCAATTATACTTGGCATTACAGCCTGTTATATTATTGATGTAATAACAGAAGGTACTTGGTACGCAGCATTGTTTATTTTTTCTGCAGTTGCATTTGAAATAAACAAAGTAATAGCACCGCTGCATAATCAATTATCTAGTATGGTAAATGATTTAGACATTCTTTCTCAAAGCATAGCTGCTATTGAAAAACAAAAGTTCACAACTCCGTTTTTACAAAAACTGCAAATAAATTTAAAAACAAAAAATGTAGATGCATCCGAAAAAATAAAACGCTTAAAAAAGATTTTAGATAGATTGGATTTGCGCTATAATATTGTAATTTCTATTCCACTAAATATTTTTTTACAATGGAATTTACAACAAGTATTGGCTTTAGAAAAATGGAAAAAAGAAAACGACGAAGATGTGCAACATTGGTTTGATACCCTTGCAACTTTTGAAGCACTAAATAGCTTTGCCAATGTACATTTTAATAACCCAGAGTGGTGCTTTCCTACTTTGCATGAAAAGCATTTTTACATTAATGCAAAAGAGTTAGGGCACCCACTAATAAATAAAAATAAACGAGTAAATAATTTTATAAATATAAATAGCGCAGGAGAAATAATGCTAGTAACAGGAAGCAATATGGCTGGCAAAAGTACTTACCTGCGTAGTATAGGTATAAACGTAGTGCTTACGATGGCAGGCGCTCCTGCATGTGCAAGCTTGTTTGAAATATCGCCAGTACAACTGCTTAGCAGCATGCGCATTGCAGATAACTTAGAAGAAAGTACCAGCACTTTTTATGCAGAATTAAAGAAACTAAAAACCGTTATAGAAAAAATAAATGCAGGCGAAAAAGTATTTGTTTTGCTCGATGAGATATTGCGTGGCACCAACTCACTAGACCGCCACACAGGCTCAGAGGCATTGATACGCCAACTAATAAAACAAAATGCTGCTGCAATATTAGCTACCCATGATGTAGCCCTTGCAGCGTTGGAAGAGGAGTATCCAAAAAATATTCATAACAATCATTTTGATGCACAAACAAAAGGTGAAGAATTATTTTTTGATTACAAACTAAAAGACGGTGTTTGTACAAATATGAATGCAAGTTTGTTGATGAAGAAGATTGGGCTGGAAATCTAGCCCAATATATCTCCCCGGAAGGGGGAAGAAACTTACTAGATTATGCAATAGAATTTGTTTTAATAAAAATAGTCAATCTATTGCACAATAAAAGATGAAAGATAGAATGCTGATGAAGATATTGATACCGAAAAATCGGCACAGGCTATACAATAACAATCCCGTAATCTTGCGGGACTGTTTCTTTGCTTTGAAAAAAATATACAACTCAATTAAATAATAAAACTACAAATTATTAGAGACTAAAAGTCCACTATGTGGGATTTAGGGGGTTGTTCTTTCCTCCCAACATTGGCACAAAATTAAAATTTTCAAATACCTCTTCGCTATAAGTTCCGTTATCATTTTTTGTTAATCGTTTCATGCGTTGCAGCTCGCCTTCATTTAAAGGTATTACCATATAGCCGCCCGTTTTTAATTGTTGTATAAGCTTAGGTGGTATAAAAGGTGCAGCGGCAGTAATAATTATTTTATCGAAAGGAGCATAAGTTGGTAAGCCTTCAAAACCATCTCCATAAAAAAACTTGAGGTTTGTATATTTACTTTTAAAAATATAATTTTTTGTTTTGTCAAATAGATTTTTTTGACGCTCAATGGTAAAAACCTTTGCACCAAGCTCTGCCAGCATAGTAGCTTGGTAAATACTACCTGTACCTATTTCTAATATTTTTTCGTTTGGTTTTATTTGTAGCAGTTGTGTTTGATAGGCTACAGTATATGGTTGCGAAATTGTTTGCCCATCAGAAATTGGAAATGCCCTGTCTTCGTATGCAATATTATCCAATGCACTATCCATAAAAAAATGGCGTGGTATATTGTTCATAGCATTCAATACATTTTCATCTGTAATGCCTTTTTCTCTAAGTATATCTAATAATTTTTTTCGGAGACCTTTGTGGCGGTAAGTATCGTCGTATAGTTTCATAGCTGAGGTTGCAAGATAAAAAAATGCCAAGCAAATACTTGACATTTTTTTAGATTTTTTTTCTTTATTTATTCTTCGGTGTAAATTCATCAAAAAAAGTTTTTACTCCTTCATCGTTTGCTACTTTATCAGCAATGTTACATAACAATCGCTATTCTAAATATTGTTGCCATCTTTTCACTAAGTCTATTTCATTAGTTGCAAAAGTTGCTACCAACCATATACAATTATCTGGCTTTAAAAAATCAACAGGTTTCAAAAGATACATTTGAATAATACTGTCAACTTTTAATATTCTTTTTTAAAACAGGCTAGTAGTCACATCAAAAAAAATCCAACTTTTACTAAGCACTTCTTCATCTAAATTATTTTTATAAATAGATAATAATGTAAAATCTTTTTGTGTTAAAAATAGTTTTTATCCATAAAACGCTTCACAAGCTTGGCTTTTTGGTAAAAAATATTCTACTTTGATTGCTGTGCAAAAAATAAAAATGGTAAAACAAAAAATAGGCAGCGTATATTTTTTTCCATAAGGATATTTTATAAAATACGGGTTGCCAACTTATAAAAAAACTGGCAACTCTTAGTAAAGTTAAAAGTAATTAATAACAAAATTATAAACCCATTTCAACTATTATACTTGCAATTTTATCATCCAATACTTTTTCCGTTTCATGAAATTTTGTACCATTATTTAATGGCTCACTTACACTAAAATAAAATTTAATTTTAGGTTCAGTACCACTAGGCCTTGCAGATATTTTTGTACCATCAACTAGTTCAAATTGTAGCACATTGCTTTTTGGTAAATTAATTGTCCACTCCGCCCCTGTTTGCAAATTCTTTCCTTTTTGCAATTCATAATCTATCAAATTTTTTACAGCTATACCATTTAATAATAGTGGTGGTTTATTTCTATACCCTTCCATCATAGCAGCAATATCCGCCACACCATTCATGCCCTTTTTAGTAATGCTTACCAAATGCTCTTTGTAAAAACCATACTCCACATACAGGTCTATCAATTTCTCAAATAAAGAACGTCCCTTATTTTTTTCATAAGCCGCCATTTCACAAATTAATGCTACGGCACTTACCGCATCTTTATCTCTTATTTTATCACCTATCATTAAACCAAAACTTTCTTCACCACCTACAATATAATTCTCCCTCCCTTCTTTTTCTTTAATGAGTGAAGCTATCCATTTAAAACCTGTTAGCACATTGTAACAGCTTACTCCATTGCGTTTGGCTATGGCATCAATCATATCGGTGGTTACAATTGTTTTTACCACCATATCATTTGGCTGTGCTATTCCCTTTGCTTTTCTAGCTTCTATTATATAATTAAAAACAAGTAAAGCCGTTTGGTTTCCATTCATCAAAATCCATTCTCCTTTATCATTTTTTACGCCAATACCTACTCTATCTGCATCAGGATCTGTGCCCAATAAAATATCTGCATCCAACATTTTAGCAAGTGCTAGCCCCATGCTCATGGTTTCTTGCTCTTCTGGGTTAGGATAATTTACAGTAGGGAAACTACCATCAGGCTTGGACTGTTCTTGAACGATATGTACATTATCAAAACCAAACATTTTAAGTGCATCGGGCACAAGCATAATACCAGAGCCATGTATTGGTGTGTACACAATTTTTAAATCATGCTGCGCTGCACATACATCAGGATAGATACTTAAACCTTTTACCATTTCCAAATAAGCTGCGTCAGTTTCCTTACCAATGATGCTAATATTTTCTTCGCCGCCACTCCATTTTACATCATTTACATTGGCGATTTTTTCTACTTCTACAATTACGTTTTTATCATGTGGAGGCACCATTTGAGCACCATCATCCCAGTATGCTTTGTAGCCATTGTATTCCTTAGGGTTATGGCTTGCAGTACATACTACACCACCTTGGCATTTGTAATATCTAATAGCATAGCTCAACTCTGGTGTGGGTCTTAGGCTTTCAAACAAATATACTTTTATACCATTTGCAGCAAAAACATTGGCTGTTATTTCTGCAAAAGTTCTACTATTATTTCTACAATCATGCGCTACTGCAACGCTTACATCACTACCAAAACATTGCTTTAAATAATTTGCATAACCTTGTGTAGCCATGCCAATGGTGTATTTATTTATTCTATTGGTACCAATACCCATAATGCCTCTAAGGCCACCTGTACCAAATTCCAGGTTGCGGTAAAAGGCATCTTCCAAGTCAGTTGGATTGCTATTTTGCAAACGTAAAATTTCTTCTTTTGATGATTGTTCATAGTTTCCTGCCAACCAGTTATCAATATTAAACTTTGCTGTTGCGTTCATAAATTTCTAATTTAAAATGGAAATTAAATGTAATTTTACAAAAGAAAAAAAATATTATGATAACACAGCTAATTAATGAAAATATTGCAGAAATAATAAAGAGAATTGATGCCAAAAGATTTCTAGAAGCCATCATTCTATTTGCATAATTTAAAATAAATGAAAATAAAGTTGAATTAAGAGACGAAATGAAAATTGAACTTTACAAAAGAAAAATAAATAGTGAAAATAGTTTTAATAAATAATATACGTATGCATCAATTAAAAAAATCTTAACATAAATTGTCAAAAAATCATTACATTTCATAAATCTGATATTATAAATTAATACTCCTATTTTTTTGGAACAAACATTTAATCTTTAATAAACATCGTTGTGTCAATCACTTCAACCTACAATTCTTTATTCGTCTTTTTTTGTTCAATTTATTTTTGCACAAATTCATTTGCTCAAGATTCTACTTTTAAAAGTTTAAATTTTGATACAAGTTCCCATTTAAATAAACTCAATAATATTTCAACAATAAAACAATTTAACAATTTAACCTACCCATACAACAAAAAAAGAGTACGTGCTGTAGCAATAGCAAATGTAGTGGGCTATGGTGCTATTATGTATGGGCTTAGCTCTGCATGGTATAGTGGTTTTGCAAAAAGTAAAATGCACAGTTTTAATGATAATGGGGAGTGGTTGCAAATAGATAAAATAGGGCATGCACTAAGTGCTTATGCTGAAAGCCAAGCTAGCTACGAGGTATGGCGTTGGACAGGCATATCAAGAAAAAAAAGAATTTTATTAGGCGGTTTAAGTGGTGCCGTTTTTCAAACAATTATAGAAACACTAGATGGCTTTAGTGCAGATTGGGGTTGGAGCTGGGGAGATTTTGGTGCAAATATTATAGGTAGTGGAATTTTTACGGTGCAAGAAATGGCATGGAATGAACAAAGGATTCAGTTTAAATTTTCTTTTCATAAACGCAACTACAATGACCCAAGTTTAAATAAACGCAGCACAGAAATATTTGGAAAAAGCGAGCCAGAGCGGTTTTTAAAAGATTATAATGGACAAACATATTGGCTAAGTGCAAACCTAAAATCATTTTTTCCTAAAAGTAAAATACCACTTTGGCTAAATGTAGCAGTAGGTACAGGAGCGGAGGGCATGTTTGGTGCAAGAGATAACTATGCAGAAGATAAACTAGGGAATATAATTTTTAATAGACCTGATATACAACGCTATCGCCAATGGTATCTATCTCCTGATATAGATTTTACAAAAATAAAAACAAAAAAACGTGGTGTTAAAATGTTACTAAACGTATTAAACGTTTTTAAATTTCCCATGCCTTCTTTAGAATATTCGAAAAATGAATTTAATTTTAATTGGTTTCATTTTTAGAAACGGAATTTATAAAAAAAAGCTAGTTTGTATAATACATATAGCGTTTTATACATTTTTTTAAAATTATGTAATTATACAAACAGAATCTAAAAAAGTATTGACAGCAATGAATATAAAAACAATACATACCCAGTTGCCTGCTAAAAATTTTATGAGAGTGAGTAAATCATTTATTGTAAATATTGACCATATTATATTTATAAATACTCATTCTATTTATATTAAACGAGATGAAATACCAATTGGATTAAATTTTGAAGATGAGTTTTATGAAAAATTTATTGTATGAAAAATAATTAAAAAATAGTTTTTTTAGTTTTAGTTTCAAAGGCTGTTAACATTTTTTGTTATCAGCCTTTTTTATAACATAACTTTTAAAAAATAATAAAATTACCCAACCTTTTTTAATTGTGTATTGTCATACTTATGACTTTGTATAATTAATATGCCATTTAGTATAATATAATGCATAAAAAAAATATGCAAAGTAATTTTGAAATAAATTAAATCTTATTTATGAGGAATGTATGGATGTGTTTTTTTTGCTTTGTACTGCTTGGCAATACAGAGTCTTTTGCACAAAGCAAAAATAAATTTATCATAAGTGGTATTATTAAAGATACTCAAACGGGTGAAACATTAATTGGAGCAAGTATTGTTTTATCTTCTAACACTCGCATTTCAGCCATTACAAATGCCTATGGTTTTTATTCTTTAAATGCTACAGGTGCTGCATATACAATTACCATAAGTTTTGCTGGCTATGAAACAGAAACAATGGAAATAGTATTAGATAAAAATTTAAAAAAAGATATAAACCTAACCTTATTGAAAGAGCCATTAGAAGCTGTTGTTGTATCATCAAAGAAAAAAGGAGAATACATACCAAAATCATTAATGGGAGTAGAAAAGTTAAATATGGTGCAAATAAATAAATTACCAGTATTATTTGGAGAAAGAGATATATTAAAAAGTATACAGCTAATGCCAGGCTTTAAATCAGCAGGAGAAGGCAATGCAGGCTTTAACGTACGAGGCGGAAACCCTGACCAAAATTTAGTTTTATTAGACGAAGCACCTGTGTACAATGCATCGCATTTGCTAGGTTTTTTCTCTACATTTAATAGTGATGCTATAAAAGATGTAAGTGTATACAAAGGTGGCATGCCTGCACAATACGGTGGGCGCCTTTCTTCGGTGGTGGATGTAAAAATGAAAGATGGTAATGCCAAAAAGCTAGATGTGGCAGGTGGTATAGGACTTATAGCTAGTAGAATAAATATAAGTGCTCCAATAGTAAAAGACAAAGGTTCATTTATAATAAGTGGCAGAAGAACTTACGCAGATGTATTTTTAGGATTACAGAAAGACACTGGGCAAAGCAAACAAACACTTTTTTTTTATGATGTAAACCTAAAGGCTAATTATAAAATTTCTTCAAAAGACAGAGTGTTTTTATCTGGTTATTTTGGAAAAGATGTATTAGGCTTTGGAGATGGTTTTAATGCAGACTGGGGTAACAAAACAGCTACGCTAAGGTGGAATCATATTTTTGGAAATAAATTATTTTCAAACACATCTGTAATTTATAGTGATTACGGTTATCAATTAAAAATAAAAGTAGGTACTGATAAATTTAAAGGAATTTCAAATATTGTAGATTATAATTTTAAACAAGATTTTGATTGGAGTTACAGTAATAAATCAAAAATAAAATTTGGTGGCAATTTTATAGAACATAATGTAAAGCCAGGTAGTATAACTGTAGAAAGTGCAACAATAGGAAATATAAAACCAGTACAAAATAAATTATTTTACGAAACCGCTATCTATGCATCACACGAGTGGAAGCCTACTGATAAAATTGAATTAATATATGGCTTAAGGACTTCTAATAATGCTATAAAAGGAGCTGGCAATTTTTTTGAATATGATGCAAAAGGAAATATTACTAAAATTACCAAATATGAAAAAGGGCAAACGGTAGTTTCCTATTTCAATGTAGAGCCTCGGCTTTCTTTTAGCTATAAACTCAATGATGCCACTTCTGTAAAAGCGTCTTATAATAGAAACGTACAAAATTTACACCTTATAACCAATACAACTTCTGCAAACCCTACAGATGTGTGGCTACCGAGTTCTAACAACATAAAACCAGAAATAGCAGACCAAATAGCACTAGGTTTTTATAAAAATAGTAAGGATGGTATGTATGAATTTACGAGCGAAGTTTATTATAAAGATTTGCAAAATCAAATTGATTATAGAAATGCTGCACAAATATTGGCAAACGATAATGTGGAATCTGAATTGCTGTATGGCACAGGAAGAGCGTATGGTGCAGAAATGATGATTAGAAAAACAAAAGGAAGATTGACTGGTTGGGTAGGGTATACATTATCAAAAGTAGAAAAGAAAATAGATGGAATAAATAACAATGAATATTTTAATGCAAGGCAAGATAGAACACACGACATATCAATTGTAGCATTATACGATTTATCAAAAAAATGGAACATATCTGGCACATGGGTATACAATACAGGCAGTGCGGTTACTTTTCCAGGTGGTAAATATACCGCAGCAGGGCAAACGGTTTTTTTATACACAGAAAGAAATGGATATAGAATGCCTGCATATCACAGAATGGATGTTGCTGTAAATTATGAACCGTCAATAAACAAAGCTAGAAAATATAAAAGTAGTTGGAGCTTTGGTTTGTATAATGTTTATGGTAGAGAAAATGCATTTTCCATAAACTTTAGAGAAAATGCAAATGATAGAACAAAAACGGAAGCGGTACAAACATCTTTATTTAGGTTTATACCAACGGTAACATGGAATTTTAAATTTTAAAAAAAATAATAAGTTATGAAGAATATTAAAATAATAGTAGGATTTATTTTTGCTACAGCATTAACATCTTGCGAAAAAGTGATAGATGTGGACTTGAAAAATGTAGAACCTAAAATAGTAATTGAAGGAATTGTAGATAATAGCGGTAGGCCTGCAATGGTGAAAATTACAAAGTCAGTTTCATTTAGCAATACTGCGGCAGCACCTACTGTAAGCGGTGCTATTGTAAAAATAACTAACGACGCAGGGAGTGTTTTTACGCTTGCAGAAACAGCTACAGGAAAATATACCAATGCAAGTTTACAAGGGCAAGTTGGAAAATCTTATACATTAACTGTACAAAATGCAGGTGTAACTTATATGGCAAAAAGTACTATACCAAGGCCAGCACCTATTGATACCATTTACCAAGAAACTGTACAGCTACCTACTATTACACCAGGCGCTGCTACAAGCAATGGTAAAATTGTATCGCTAGTTTACACAGATATTGTTGGCTTTGGAGATAATGCACATGTTGTACAAACTATAAATGGCAATGTAGATAATACATTAATTGTAGGGGATGACCAATTTGCTGATGCTGGAAACACTCCTTTTCAATTATACCCTAATAAAAATACAAAATTAAAAACAGGGGATATTGTAAAAGTAGAACTAAGATTTATTGATAAAACTATTTTTAGATATTTATTAGGCATACAAGAAATACAACAAGGAAACTCAGTACCAGCAAACCCTGATAGCAATTTTAGTGGTGGATGCCTAGGATTTTTTAGTGCGCATACATCAGAAACCAAAACTATTGTAATAAAATAATTTACCAATCACATTAAAATAAATTTAAGAAAAATTTTATTATTGTAAAGTTACTTTTTAAAATAAGTTTTTCATCTTGAAAAAATAGATAGCAATGTAACTATTAAACAATCATTAAATCATACAACAGGTTTTAGATACTTTTCTTTTAACCCAAATTTTATACAAGCAATAAGAAATGATTTTGAAAGAGTTTGGCAACGAATAGAAACATACCCATATTTTGAAGCTCCAATTGGCTTAGCTGGCAGTTACTACTACTCTGACCAAAATTATTTATTAGCAAGTTTAATAATAGAGAAGGTAGCTGGAAAACCACTTAAAACTAGTAAGAGAAAATTAATATTGAACTAACCAAATTTGGCAAAAAAAGTTTATAATCAATTTGAGCAAATTGACTTAACCATACCACATTCTTGGTTAGCAGATTTTGGGAATGGTACACTTGATGATTTAGATATACAAGGATATTCACGTATTGCATTTTGGAGTGCAGATAATGCTGCTGGTGAAATGCTAAGTACCGCAAAAGAAAACGCAATTTTTTGGAATCGATTAATTAATGGAAAAATTATAAATCAAACATTGGTAAACCTAATGATTGATTGTATACCAGCACCCACTAACATTGAACAATATGGCTTGAGCATTCAAAAAACTTTAAATGCTTTAAACGGAAAAACATATTTTTCTCATAATGGGTATATGCCAGCAAGCATTAATGATAATGCATTTGACCCAATTTCTAGAGTTGCAATAACTGTACTTACCAACCAAGACCAAAAAAGAGATTTAGGAAGAATTTTGAGTGCTTTGCATAAAGTTACAATGCAAAATTGATTTTTAAAGTTTGAATTACTATTAAATACAAATAAGGGTATAAAAATTTTAAAGTTTATACATTTTTTGTTTTACTTGATTTTTTTATCATGCAAATAATAGATATTTGCGTCGAAACTATAATTCTGAAAGAACAAAATATTTATACCGAAGATTCTCTAGTGGAAGCATTGCGCAACCATGATAATGATGCGTACCAACATCTTTATATACATTATCGTGGGGCTTTGTATAGCATTATTTCTCAATTTATAAATGATGTGGAAATTGCTAACGATGTTTTGCAAGATGTTTTTTTAGCTGTTTATAAAAACATTGACAAATATGATGAAAACAAGGGTAGACTATTTACATGGTTACATACACTTACACGTAATACAACCATCAATACTACCCGTTCCAAAACATTTAAAAGCCAGCAAAAAAACGAACCCATTACAGATTTTGTATCTTCTTTAGACAGTACTAACAATACCCAGCAAAACATTAATCTTATAGGATTACGTAAGCAAGTTCATTTACTTAGGGAAGATTATAAAAATGTATTAGAACTAAGTTATTATAATGGATACACACAAGAAGAAATAGCGCAAGCCCTTGATATACCATTAGGCACAGTAAAAACAAGATTGAGAAACGCATTAATAGAATTAAGAAAACAATTTATATAATTGATAAATAGAGACTCCATATCATCTGGTATTATAGAGCAGTACGTACTTGGCTTATGCAATGATACAGAAAAAGCCGAAATAGAAATATTTCGTAAGCAAGATTCATTGTTTAAAGAAGCTATCCTTTTATTTGAAGAAGAGTTAGAAGAAAAAATGATGCGTCATAGTTTTTTACCAGGGGTAACTTCTGATGATAAAATTTTGCAAAAATTAAAATCTTTGGCAGAACCAACTCTTGCGCCAGTACTACCAATAGTAAACCGTGCAAAGAAAATTGTAAAATTTAGTTTTGCTAAAATAGCGGCGGCCGCATCTTTACTTTTATTGAGCGTAAGTGCTTTTTTTAATTATACACAATACAAAAAAAATATAGAACAAACTACATTATTAGCATCAAAAAATTATGCTGCTAATACACTCCCACTTTCCAATTATAATATATTAAAAGACCCCAATATTACGCCCGTTGCTATGATGGGAGTACCAGCACATTCTATTTGCCGCTGTACTATGTTTTGGGATAAAAGTACTGGCAAGGCTTACATAATGATACACCACCTTGTAAACTCTGGCACCTCAAAAGACTACCAACTATGGGCTACTGTAAACGGTAAACAAGTAGCTGTAGGCATTGTAAATGATGAAATTAGAGACAAATTTGTAGAGGTAAGTGGGATGCCTGCCGATGCAAATGAGTTTGCGCTTATTTTAGAAAATGCTGGGGGTGATAAATTGCCTGGAAGTGATGTGTATTTGAAAGGGAAGATATAACGCTTCATGAAATAAT
>JAYUJS010000636.1:0-1903 GCA_043765095.1 Ferruginibacter sp. | reverse complement strand
GTGTATCTGCTGGCTCGCCACATTGGTGGCATTTTGCTATTATTTCGTCTGTAATGCGCTCCCCTAGCCTATCGTCAAACACAAAATTTTTTCCATGAAATTTACTTGGTAGGTTTTCTTCTTTTATTTTATTAGCATAATTAATAATACCACCCTCTAAATGATACACATTTTTAAACCCATTGTGCAACATAAATGCACTCGCTTTTTCGCAACGTATGCCACCTGTACAATACATTATTATGTTTTTTTCTTTTGCATCCTTAAGCATATCTACCGCCATTGGTAATTGTTGCCTAAAAGTATCACTTGGAATTTCTATGGCATTTTCAAACCTTCCTACCTCGTATTCATAATGATTGCGCATATCTACAACAATGGTATTTTTATCATTGCTCAGTTCATTAAATTCCTGTGCATTTACATATTTACCACTGTTAGCCATATTAAAACTTTCATCTGTAATACCATCTGCCACTATTTTATCTTTCACTTTTATTTTTAGCACCCAAAAACTTTTACCCGCAGCAGGGCGCATGTTTTCAGTAGCTTCATGTTGCAATGCAATATTTAACCGTAAGCCTTTTAAACCTTCTGTATATTCTATAATTTCGTTAAATTTTGCTGTATTACTTTCTGGGAAACTCACTTGTGCATTTATACCTTCATGCGCTATATATATGCGACCAAAAACTTTTAATGCTTTAAATTTTTTATACAACTCATCTCTAAAAGCTGTAGGATTTTCAATAAAAAAATAACGATAAAAGGAGATGGTAATGCGTGGCTCAGTTTCTGCCACTAATAATTTCTTAAGCTCCGCTTGGCTAAGCCTATTGTGCAATACTGCCATGATAGTTAAATTTGAATGGATGCTTGTAGGGCAAACCAAATTTTATTTTAGTAAAGGTATTAATTCAAAATAAATTTAACAAAAATGCATACTTATATTTGTACAAATAACCAACAATGATAAAAGCAGGTATTTTAGGTGGTGGGCAACTAGGCAGAATGTTATTACAAGCAGCAATAAATTACCCTGTGGAAACATTTATTATGGAGAATGATGTAACATGCCCTGCTGCGCATCTTTGCCATCATTTTATCAAAGGAGATATTACCAACTTTGATGACGTATATAATTTTGGAAAGAAATTAGATGTACTTACTATAGAAATAGAAAATGTAAATGAAGATGCATTGCAAAAATTGGAGGACGAAGGGTTAAAAATTTTTCCTAAAGTAGCGGCTTTAAAAATTATAAAAAATAAAATTTTACAAAAAGAATTTTATAAAAAAATTGAAGTACCATCAGGAGAATTTGTAATAACCAATACCAAAAATGAATTATTACAACTTGCCAGTTTTTTACCAGCTGTACACAAAATAGCTAAGGGTGGGTACGATGGTAAAGGAGTGCAGATAATAAAAACAACTGCCGATTTTGAAAATGGTTTTGATGCAACAGCTGTTTTAGAAAAAATGGTTGACATTAAAAAAGAATTATCAATGATAATAGCGGTAAGCCAAACAGGTGAAACGGTAATATACGAACCAGTAGATATGGTGGTAGACCAAAGACTAAATTTATTGAGCTATCAAATAAGCCCTGCGGTAATACTAGAGAAAGTAATGTGGAAGGCAGAAGCAGTAGCATTAAAAGTAGTAAAAGAATTAAAAAGTGCAGGCATATTTGCAGTAGAATTATTTGTAGATGTAAACGATAATATTTTTGTAAATGAAACTGCCCCAAGGGTGCACAATAGTGGCCACCACAGTATTGAAGCATGTTATAGCAGCCAATTTGATATGCTTTGGAGAGTGCTACTTAACTATCCATTGGGCAATACAGACCATATACTTCCCTCAGCTATTGTAAACCTTATAGGTGAGGATGGGCATA
>JAYUJS010000635.1:0-5047 GCA_043765095.1 Ferruginibacter sp. | reverse complement strand
ATACTTGGTTTGCAGGTGTAGGGGATAAATTTCTTGCCTGCTTTATTCTAGTTAAATCTCCAAGGTCTAAATCCAATGCATTTCTAGGTTTCCACAATGCGGTATCGTAAGCCTCAGGGTTGCCTTTTAAATTTGCAGCAGTTGGCAAAGTATTGTACAACGGTATTCTTATTTCATAATAATTATTTACAAAATCTGTACCTATTCTAAACACCGCAGTAAGGTCTTTATCTTTTAATGTAGCACCTTGTTTTAAAGAATTTTCTGAATGCACATACATCGCCAGTTTTTTGTACTGCCTCAAATCCCTATTAGCAAATGTTTGAAAAACTCCTTTAGAGTCATTTTTTGCAAGTCCGCAAAACTGCAAATTCATAGATTGTTCATTTTGCAATAAGGTTACACCATTGTTACTTTGTGTTTGCTGGCGTTGTACTGCCAATGGTGTACGATAAGGCAAAGGGCTTTTGGTATCATTTTCTTCAATATTTACTGCACCTATATTAAATTCAGTATTAGTTGCAAGTATTGTATTGCCTGTGTTATCAATCTTATATTTAAATTTTCTCCAAATGTTTCTAGCAAGCTGCAATGCACCAAATCTTACTACAGCGGTATCATTAAAACCAGTCATATACATTCTCATAAATCGTATAGATTTAAAATCAGGTATTTGTCCAACTTTGCTTGCAAAACTATTAATAGGGATTCTAAACTGATACCAAATTTCGCTTCTTGTAGTACCATTTGGTAATACAATAGATATTGCTTTTTTATCAATAATATAATTTGTACCAGGTTGCATTTCTATAGAGTTTGGTTTCTCTAATTTTAATACATATTGAAAGTACTCTTCCGTTTGGTTTAATGTATTGTCTCTATTATTATCTTCAGCATCTGGGTACAAAGTAGCGGCAGATGTAAACTGACCACCATTATCTATAGGTGAGTTGCCTTCAGGATTATTAAAGTTTTTATAACGGGTTAATATACCATCTGTAGGTGTAAAGCTATTGTTTCTAAAGTTCTTGTAATCATCACTAGCAGGGTCTTGCAGGGCTTTTGTGTAAGCTTGGGAGTTAGCACCATACAAGTTTTTAATATTATTCAAATATGCTACATCTAATCTTTGTTCAGCAGTATCACTTAAACCATCAAAACCTATATCTTGATATTTTCTATCATCTGCATTATTGGTAAACGCATTTGTTATTTGATTAGGATTACTAGGCACTCTGCCCCATATTGAATTGATAGTAGGCGCAGGTGCAGTAGGGGTAGGCAATCCATTTTCATAAAAACGATTGCCATCTTTAAGCACATCTTCTGATATGCTACCAAGGTTTATAATTAATCTACCTGTATCTGTAGAATTAGGGTTTAGTACATATGGGTCTTGCACCCAACCTTCTATAAACTCAATATTAGCAGTTTCAAAATCTGTTTGGTCTAAGCCTCTTTGCAAGCCACCCCATCTTTTATTTGGTTGTTTTAAGTTGCCATTTTGCTCAATATTTACATCATCAAAATTATAAGGTCCTTTTTCTTTAGGGAAAAAAGCAAGGTCAAAAGTTTGCAATAAACTCTCACCAAAACCAGTAGTACGTTGTGGAAAAATTTCTTTTTGGTATACAGGTCTTACCCGAGGGTCGCTTAGTAAGTTAGCATCAGTAATAGGATTGGTACTGGCTTTATACTGCTGTAATACTTGCTCTATTTGATACCATGCTATTTTTGCACGGTTTTTACCATACTCTAAAGTGCTCACGTTAGCACTAGGAAACTCCTGTGGAGTTGAAGATAGCCCCCAAGCAGTTGAAGGAAAACGTAAATCAATATTAGATTTACTGCCTTCAAAATCATCTATAAAAACTGCACCATTAGCACCAGCACCAATTTGGCTTGCGTGCCCAGGGTCTAAAAATGCTCCTTCAAAATAGGCGTTTACGCTAGATGGGGCTTTGGTGCTGTAAAACGGTAATTTATCTAACAGTTTTGATAGCCTTGGTAAATCTTTTCTGTAGTTTAAATCCAAACCATACATCGTATTTTTTATTGGGTCTTCCCCAATACCTACTTTTGTAAAAAAAGGACGCTCACTCAATCTTACAAACGTAGCTCCTAAAGAAAGTTGTTCCTTAGCAGTATTTTTTGCCACATAATCTAACCTAATTGCTTTAAATGCTCTTTGCTGAAGTGCAAAGCCAGCATTACTCTCAGAGTTTACTTGTATAGGTAGGCCTGCGTTTGTAATAGACGGATTTATTATTTTTATAGTACCAAGGTCATAGTTAATGTCATAATCCAACCCTTCTTGTAGCAAGCGCCCACCAGCAGTTACTTGCACAGAACCCCTTGGTACATTAAACCCAATGCTAATATCTCCACCACCCGTTGTTTTTGCTGAGCCCCTTAATATAAACCTGTTTAAATTTGGAAACTGCTGTGCTACAGCTTTTATAGAGTCGTACAATGGATAAAATAAACTATCCTTAGCATTACTAGCAATAGGATTTATAAAAACTTGCCCTGCTATATCTATCCCAAATGGGTACAATACTGGAAACATAACCCTGCTATATTGTGAGTTTACCGTAAAACTATCTATGTAATCAAAAACACCATCAGGTTGTGGGTCTCCTTGGTTATTTAATCTATCAAGGTTTATAAGTGAAAGTATTGGTGTACCTTGATTTTTATCTCCAAAAGGCATGTATCTTTTTGCCCCTAAGCCTGGTTGCTCATACAACACATCTAGTTTAAAATCCTCTTTCGACAATGAGCCATTACCCACTGAGTAAATATTTTTCATCATCAATTTCCAAATAGGAAGATTTACCCTTTGAGAAGTAGCTTTCAATAATTTTAAAAAAAATACTTTTTGTGAAGCTGAGGTTGTATCTGGTGATACATCTTCAGAAAATTCGCCTACTTGGTATATTTTACCTCTATAAGAATATTGGTATGCTACACCTAATACCTCATCTGTTTGCAATGGAGAACTAAGCGATAATGTACCTAATTGTCTGTTAAAAACATAGGAACTAGGGTCAAGCTTTCTTGCAGATATTTTTTCAAAATCTTGTACTGGTTTTAGCCCTAAAACCTGAGAAAGTTTATCATAAATACTAGCTGGGTTTCTAAAATCAGAAATTGCCTTTATTTTGTTTAATAAATCGTTGGTATTGTTGCTTGGTATTGCCAATGGTGAAAGAACATTAATAGAGGGCAAAAATGGATTGCGTTCTCCTAAATCCATTAACCCAACTACGTCTCTTACTTCTAGGTTTACACCATTTCTGTTAGTAACCCATACCTGCAACTTTAAAATTTGCACAGGCGTATTAATAGCTGGTGCAGTTTTCATTGTAGTATTATATGTGTTTTCAAAATATTGGCCTAGCAAAAAGTGCCTATTTTCCTCGTATTCATCTCCTTTTATTTCAAAAACCTGTGCTGATGAATTTCCTTGAAGCGCTACACTTTGCCTTTGCGACCTATTATTTGCCAAAATAGCTGTTACAAATAATTTACCAAATTGCAACTGTGTTTTTAGGCCAAATAATTGCTGTGCACCAGGTATTAAAGTACCTTTAGAAGCAAAATTTACAGTACCTGCTTCAAATCTTTTTACAATATCATCATCCTTGCCTGCGTAATCAAGTTTTAATTGATTGTCTAAATTAAAATTGGCAAGCGTATTATAATTTATAGGAAATTTTAGTTTATCTCCAATGCTAGCATTTACATTTAGTTGTGCATTAATATTAAAATCTAGCCCCCCATTATTTCTTGCACGTTCTGGCAAAGTAGGATTATCTATTTTTTGCCCTTGGTAGCCAGCTGTAATATCTACACTTCCTTGTGGCGTTATACTTACCGCCCCAGTACCAAAAAGTCTGTTAAATAAATTATCAGTAAGTTTTAAGTTAGGTTTTATTAGTTTGCCTCTATTAAGCAAGCTGGTTGTATTAGCTCTCTTTTTAAAATAAGCTAATTCTGCTTGTTTATTTCGTAAAGCCCAATATTCATTAAAACTATATGTGGTAGGCGTTTTGTAATATTTATTACCAATTTTTTCATAAACAGTATAAGTTTTTGTAACAGCGTTATATGCTACAGAATCTTTAATATTTACAGGGTTTTTTAAATAAAATGTACCCTTATTTGTAGAAGAAACTGCATCGCCCCGTGTATCTTTTATGGGGTATTTTATGGCAGGTGGTGGGGTATCTACCACACTTATTTTATTGTAGTTTGTAGGTGCTGG
This sequence comes from Ferruginibacter sp., assembly GCA_043765095.1. Classification (GTDB taxonomy): domain Bacteria; phylum Bacteroidota; class Bacteroidia; order Chitinophagales; family Chitinophagaceae; genus Ferruginibacter. Next base: position 777 of record JAYUJS010000635.1, on the reverse strand, counting down.
CATACTTGTATTGCTATCACTTGTAGTCATAGACAACAATATTGGCACACAAAAGCACACAAATATTACGGGAATTATTTTTCTGATAAGCAGCATTAAGATAATTAAGTTAACGTAAATCTAGTCTCAAATGGCTTTAAGGGCTTTTTTTATCAGTTCTTCAAGTTTAGTTATATTAGGCTCGGAAGTAATTATTTTTTTTACAGAAAGCTCTGCTTGTTTTTGAGCTATACCCAAAGCAAACAATGCATTTACAGCATCTCTTTCTATACTTATGACACCCTTATCCCATGATTGGCTGCCTGCTTCCGTTTTATTTCCTACTTTATCTTTCAACTCAAGCACCAAGCGCTCCGCCGTCTTTTTTCCAATTCCCTTCACACTTTCTATAAGCCTCACATTGTTTGTAGCTACCGCCATAGCTACTTCATCGGGCTTTAAGCTACTTAGCATCATACGTGCTGTAGAAGCTCCTACACCAGATACGCTTATGAGCAACACAAACATTTCTTTCTCCTCTTTTTCAAAAAAGCCATACAAAGTATGTGCATCTTCTTTTACTTGATGATAAGTAAATAACTTACCCTCTTCCAACGATTGTATAGCAGTAAAAGTGTTTAAAGATATGTTTACTTCAAACCCAATACCATTTATATCTACATAAACCTGAGCAGCGCTTTTGTAAGTAAATTTTCCTCTTAGGTAAGCATACATAAATGTTGTAACAATTTTAGTTAGCGAAAATACGGCATTTCTTTTATATGGCTTAAAATTGTA
>JAYUJS010000634.1:0-5047 GCA_043765095.1 Ferruginibacter sp. | reverse complement strand
GTTTATCTAAAATTAAGAAAAAAGGTAAGCCAGCTTTCTCTCCTTTATACTTTGTAAGAAATACCGCTGCACCAGAGTTTTCTAGATTTTTATTTTTCTCCGTTTCTTGGACAGTTAAATGCACAATTATAAAATTATTATCAAAATATTTTTTCGTAGCCGTATTATTCATAGATGCATCTAATTTTTTACACCAACCACACCAACTTGAATGAAAAATTACAAATACATTTTTATTTTCTTTAGTTGCTTTTTTGTAAGCAGTAGTTAAAATACTTTTGGCAGATGGTACAGTCTGTGCAAAACTTATTGATACAATAATTGCAAGAGCAATAAAGGATGTTAATTTTTTCATTTTAAAATCGTTTATGTTTTTGTGAGATATTGTTGCATTTCTGTTTGATATTGCTGTGCAATAGCCTTTGCTTCTTCTGCAAAATTTTCTCCGCTGCCAGCATAAATAATAGCACGGCTAGCATTTACCAATAAGCCACAATCTTTGTTCATTCCATATTTACTCGTTTCTGCCAAGCTGCCTCCTTGAAAGCCTACACCAGGAACAAGTAAGAAATTTTCAGGAATTATTTTTCTTACGTTTTGTAGCTCTATTGCTTGTGTAGCGCCTACAACAAACATTAAATTATCTTTTGTACCCCATTGGCTTACTGTTTCTAAAACCATTTCGTACAAAATTTTGTTGCCTTGGTGCGTGTCCTTATGAACCAATCTTTGCATTTCAAAATCTTCTGCACCTTTATTACTCGTAAGCCCAAGTACAATCGTCCATTTATCTTCATATTCTAAAAACGGACGAATACTATCTTCTCCCATGTAAGGCGCTACTGTGATGGCATCAAATTTTAATGTTTCAAAAAATGCTTTTGCATATTGCGATGATGTGTTACCAATATCACCACGCTTAGCATCGGCTATTTTTAAATGTGTGCTTGGAATATAATTTACCGTTTCTTCCATAGCATCCCAACCTTTACTACCAAGTACTTCGTAAAATGCGGTGTTTATTTTATAGGCTACAGAATAATCTTTTGTAGCATCTATTATGGCTTTATTAAAATCTACAATTCCATTTTTGTTTTGCTGAAGATGCTTAGGAATTTTTGTAATATCAGTATCTAAACCTACGCAGAGGTAAGAATTTTTTTGTTTTATTTGTTCAATGAGGATGTTGCGGTGCATAAAATTATACTTCGTTTTTATCAATACCTGCTTGTTTAAGAATAATAAGAAACGTACCTTTCTTTATATCGTTATTATGCACAGGGACTGCTACTGTAATATTTAAAAAGGTTTGTAAAAATTATGATGTGATTCTTTTAGAACGTTAAAAAAAACAATGCATTGCTAGTAATTTCATTAAATGCTGTTGAAATTGATTCATGCAGTTTACAAATTAAGAGAATATTCTAAAGTATTGCTATTATCAAGTATTGGCTCACCGCTTGATTGTAATTCTTCAATATACATTTCGTTAGCTTCTTTCCCCATGGCTAAAACTTCATCTATATTATCGCCTTGCGTAATACAACCTGCCAATGCAGGGACTGTAACCACGTAGCAGCCTCCCACTTCTTTAGTTAATAATATTTTGTAGTTGTAATGCATTCAATTTTCTTTCTACACAAATATAAATAAATCAATTATAATTTAGTAATTAAATTAGTCGCTTTTCTATTTCATTTGCAATCTGTATATCATCATCATTTCTATTTCGTTCCCTCAACTTTTCAATAATATTAATTTTTTCTTCCTCTGTTTTATTTTGACTCACTTTAAAAACATTTTCTAAAATTTCTACTTCTATTGTAAAACCTACAATCCCTTTTATATGCTGCATGGTATATTCTTTTGGCATGTTATTAAACGCTGCAATAGTTTCCGTGCCTTCATATTTATTGGTAACTGCTTTTATGGCTTCGTAAGTACCTTCTTCATTGGCAAATTTTATTTTTCCTTTTGCATGTACCGTCATGTAATTCCATGTAGAGGCAGTTTGTGGGTTGGCATACCAGCTTGCACTAACGTAGCAATGTGCACCAGTAAAAATGACTAACACATTTTCGTTTGCTTCAAATGCAATGTGATGGTCTGTCTTTTTCATTATGTGCCCACTCAAAAAAAGTCTGCCCTCTTTTTCTTCTAATTCCAAAGGTATTTGTGTGGCAACAGGATATGTTGAGCCAAAGCCTGTAATTATTGCAAATGAATTTTCTTTTATAAAGTCAATTACTAGCTGTTGTTCATTTTCTGTATAGTGTGCTAATTTGTACATTAGTTAGTTGTTAAAAGTTTTTGTAAAACTGTTCCAAAAAAATAAATATTTTCAAAAGTATTGTATAATGGTATAGCTGCAACCCTTATTACATTTGGCTCTCTCCAATCTGCAAAAATTCCATTTTTTATAAGCTCATCAAAAATGGCTTTAGCATTTTTATGAACAAATAATGAAACTTGGCAGCCTCTTTCATTCGGATTTATAGGGGTAAGAATTTCAAATTTATTTGCTGTATTTATTTCGTTTAAAATATGAAATAAATATTCGCTTTGCAATTTGCTTTTTACAATCAAATTATCAAAACCTGCTTCTGCAAAAATATTAAGTGATGCTTTGTGTGCCGCCAATAACATCATAGGAGCCGTACTCATTTGCCATGCCTCTGCACTTGGAGCAGGTGTAAACGTCTTTTCCATTTTAAAACGATTGCGGATATCATTGCCCCACCAACCTTCTAATCGTTTTAAGTATATATTTTGCAAATGCCTTTCGTGTATAAACGCCCCTGCAATTGCCCCAGGCCCACTGTTCAAATATTTATAATTACACCAACAAGCAAAATCAACATTCCAATTGTGTAATTGTAAATTGATATTACCTGCTGCATGTGCCAAATCAAAACCTGCATAAGCACCTGCATTTTGAGCAGCTATTGTAATTTTCTCCACATCAAAAACTTGCCCTGTGTAGTAATTTACAGCACTAAAACAAACCAATGCTACACTATCTTTATGCACTTCTATAGTTGCTAAAATATCTGCTGTTGTTATTAATTCTGTTCCAGCTTTTGGTTGTACTTCTATTATACAATCTTCTATTTTTAAACCATGCAATTTTACTTGGCTTGCAAAAGCATACTGGTCAGATGGAAAAGCTTTTGCTTCACAAATAATTTTATAACGAGTAGCAGAAGGATTGTAAAAACTTATCATCATCAAATGTAAATTAACCGTAAGGTGGTTCATCGTTACAACTTCAGCTGGCTTTGCACCTACAATATTTGCAATTAAAGGAGTTATTTCTTTATGGTAGTCTAGCCATGGCTCATCACCCATAAAGAAACCTTCCACTCCAAAGTTTGCCCAATTTTCCATTACATTTAGCACTTCATCTTGTGCCGTTTTTGGTTGTAAGCCAAGTGAGTTTCCTAAAAAATAAATACCTTGTTTATCGCCTACAAAAGGTATGTAAAATTTTTCTCTAAATGATTTTAAAGGGTCTTTTTGATCTAAAAGTTTTGCGTATTCTAGCGTGAATATATGAGACATATTTTTGGTTTAGAAAGTTAGGTTGTAAAACTAAATTTTAAATATTATTTATAAAAAATACTATTTATTAAATAAAACTTTAACTCTTTACACATAATAAAAGTTCGTTTCTATTGAAGTATTAAACTGAGCTTGTAGAAGCTGGTCTGCTTAAACGAACCCGACTTCGACAAACTCAAGCTGACAGCTTTTAAATTCAAACTATTCATTAAACAAATTCGGATAATCGCTGATAATTCCATCAACTCCCAAAACTTTTAATTCATTCATTTTTGCTTTATTATTTACCGTCCATGGAATGACTTGTATATTTTGTTGATGGCATTTATTTACTAAACTTTCATTTACTAAAACAAAAGCAGGGCTGTAAATAGTAGGAGAGAATCCTAAATCTTTTATTTGTTCTTCCAAAATACGCTTATCATATTCTTCAATAAGCATGGCAGTTTTTATGGTAGAATATTTTTTGTGCAAATATTGTAACGTTCTAAAATCGAAAGATTGTATTATCACAAAATCTTCCATACCATTTTCTTTTATCACTTTCATAAGTAGCTCTACAAACTCAACAGGTGCAGGGTGATAAATATTATCAGTAGCAGGTTGTGTTTTTGTTTCAATATTGTAAAATGGATATGGTCTTCTCCTTGTAATCATTTCTTGCTTTATGGCAGCAAACACGTCTGCCAATAAAGGTTTTACCACTTTCATTTTTTTCTGCTTCGCAAAGCGTGGGTGCGGCTTCATGCCTACGTCGTATTTTTTGATGCTATCATAACTCATTAAATACATATTGTAATTCTTCTCGTCTTTTTCATCTATAAAACTACCATCCGGCTTGGTGGTTATTTCGTGGTTAAAAAATGGCTCATGGCTAAGAAAAACTTTTTTGTCTTTGCTAATGCTAATGTCCATTTCTAAAGTAGTAACACCTAAACCGAGTGCCTTTACCATTGCAGGTAATGTATTTTCGGGCATTAAGCCTCGGCAGCCTCGATGGCCTTGATTAGCACCACCACCAGCTTTCGCATTTTGCAGAATAGGCACATGGAGATTTTGAACATCGTCATTAATTGTTATCATTTTTTTGTTTGAGGAACAAGAAAATAAAAATATAATTAAAGTGAGTAAAAATATATTTTTCATAAATTAATTTTTTGGAATTGGTAAATACAAATCTACATATTCCTTAATAAATTCTAAAGCTAGTTTTACTTTATAACCTTGCTTCACTATTTGGTTTTATTTTTTCATTTTACGTTTTATTAACTCAGTTAAGGTATAGTTGATATTATTTTTCAATTTCAATTTTTGTTAGTTGCACAATCTAATACTTAATCTCTTGCATAATAAAAGCCCAATAAAGATTCTCCGCTCAGACTAGCCTGGATGGGCAGTAGTAGCTCTTGCGCAAATATACTTCAAAGTTTAAAACCACTTGCGTGCAAGACTACTACAGACAGCCAGAAACCAATGTTTCTTCATT
>JAYUJS010000633.1:0-1908 GCA_043765095.1 Ferruginibacter sp. | reverse complement strand
TCGTCCATTTTAAAGTTTACAAATTTTGTTGTTTCTGTTTTACCATTTGCAGTAAGCGCAATAGTGAAAGTTCCTTCTGCAAGTTTAGAAACATCAGCAAGTGTAATATTGTTATCACCTTTTACAACAGCTACTTTTTGTGTACTTACCGTAACACCAGCTTCGTTTGTAATAGTTATAGTAGCAGTAGTAATTTTTTTAGAAACAAATTTAACTGAAACAGAAGATTTACCGTTTGTACCTATTTTAATTCCATCTTGAGAGTTAGCAGTTACAGAAGCAAGTAAAAATACGCTAAGGAAAATAGTTAATAAAACTTTCATTGTTGTTAGTTTTGGTTTTTTTAAAGTCTCTTTGGTTAGAAGAGTTTCTAAAGTGAGAAGGTTATTTTGACTCAGCGTCTGTAGTAACTCTTCGACTTCGTGTAGTAAAAGTAGGGCTTTTTTTCAATTGCACCGTATTTTTACTGTCTTTTTTTTAAAAAAATGAAAGGAAAAATATACATATCTGTTTATCAATTATTTATAACTAAAAATAGTGTAACTATTCAGTTCCAAAAGTAGCTATTAATTTCAATGTATTTAAAACGTTGTTTCCATTTTTAATAGTAGTATCAATAATAGATCTAAGCACTGCGAATATGTTTGCGTTTTGCAGGGTTTTAAACTGTCCCGATATTTTCTGTTTTACTTTAATATTTCTAATGGCTCTTTCTGAGCCATTGTTATCAGGCATTACATTTGATTGTACTAAAAAATATAAGATACATTCCTGCTTTGCCAACAGTTTTTTCTGTAGCGTTTTTGCTTTTTTGTGTTCTTCATCTATGGGGTAGATTAGCCAATGGTTTAGCTGCTCAAAAAGTATATCTCGTTTTACATTTGTATAATAATAATCTGCTGTGCTTAGTTCTTTTTTTAGGGTGATGGCTTGTAACAACAACTCCTTAAACTCTTTTGCCCATATGCATTTGTCTTTATAGAGTTCATTGATATAATTGAGGTCTCTTAATAAATGTGCGGTGCATATTTGGTGAGCTTTTGCATTTGTTTGAAAGTGACATGGCCATCTATCATGTACTAAAGTAGCATTGGGTAAGCCGTTTTCAAAAACTTCTTGTACAGTTTTAAAGCCTCGGCTTGCTGCACACACGATGTAGGTTAGTTTATCATTCTGCCATGTCCATGCCCAATTGTTTTTACCATTAATATTTACCCCTGTTTCATCTGCACCTACAACACTTGCTTGTTCTATTTTTTGCTTTATAGCATTGTACATCGGCATTGCTTTTTGTACGATGCGTTGCAGTACATTGTTAATGCCTCCTGTACTTATAGGTAAGCCCATTACATCGTTCAAAAATTCTTTTGTTCTTTGGTATGGCATGTAATGCCTTGTGTGCAGATAACCTATTAATGCTTCTACATTAGGACCATACTGCACAGGATTTGCTACATGCTTTGGAAAAGCACCAACTGTTGTATGCCCACAACTACATTGCTTTTTATATATCCTATGTTCTATAACCTGTAAAGTAATAGGTGGTATATCTATTAGTTGCCTGGTGTTTACCAATTGTTCGGTAATATTATCAAGATTGGTATGGCAACCATCACATTGATAAGGGCTGTGTTTTACAATTACATCTATCACTTTACTACAGCTTAAAGTAGTGCCTTCATGTCCGGGTTGTCCGCCTACTTTTTTATCTGTTGGCTCTCGAAGACTTTGGTTTTTCTTAACCCTGTTTTGGTCTTGTGAGGGTGGAGTATGACTATTGTTACTGTTTTTCTTGTTCTCTAAAACCGATATACGCTCCCGCAGCTTTACGATTATAGCCGCTTGCTCTTGTATTGTTTGTTGTAAAGTTTGTAATAATAATTGAATATCCAAAAGAAAAAATTGAAC
>JAYUJS010000632.1:0-5057 GCA_043765095.1 Ferruginibacter sp. | reverse complement strand
ATGTAGAGATTATTTCTTTGCACATAGACTCTCGTGCGGCTATAAAAGGAAGTTGCTTTATTGCATTAAAAGGAACAAAAGTAGATGGTAACAATTATATAAATGCAGCTATTGCAAAAGGAGCTATTGCAATTATTACAGAAAATATTCCTACAAATATTGTAGAAGGAATTACCTATGTGCAAGTGGAAAATGCTAGTGAGGCAGCAGGTTTAATGGCACATTATTTTTATGATGAACCTACAGCAAAAATAAACTTGGTAGGTGTAACAGGTACAAATGGTAAAACAACCGTAGCAACTATTTTATTTAATTTATTTACAAAGCTTGGTTTCACTTGTGGTTTAATAAGTACTGTAGAAAATAAAATTGCTACAACTATTATTCCTGCTACGCATACCACCCCTGATGCAATTAATTTAAATGCATTGTTGAAACAAATGGTAGATGAAGGTTGTGACTATGTTTTTATGGAATGCAGTAGCCATGCCATAGACCAAAAGCGAATTGCAGGTTTAGTTTTTAAGGGAAGTATTTTTACAAATATTACGCACGATCACTTGGATTATCATAAAACGTTTGATGAATATATCAGCGTAAAGAAAAGTTGGTTTGATAATTTATCTTCAACAGCATTTGCAATAAGCAATGCAGATGATAAGCGTGGAGCAGTGATGCTACAAAATACCAATGCAAAAAAATATTATTACAGCCTTAGAACAGTGGCTGATTTTAAAGGGAAAATATTAGATAATAGTTTGAATGGATTGCACATGGTAGTAAATGATGTAGAAGTACATTTTAAATTGATTGGGGAATTTAATGCCTACAATTTATTATCTGTGTATGCCGCTGCAATTTGTTTAGGTATGGATAAGCAAGAAGTGTTGCTAGCACTAAGCAACATAGATGGAGCAGAAGGAAGGTTTGATTATGAAGTGAGTGCTAGAGATAAAATTATAGGAATAGTGGATTATGCTCACACGCCAGATGCATTGCTGAATGTGTTGGCAACCATAAAAAATCTTCGTCGTGGGCATGAGAAAGTAATTACAGTAGTGGGCTGTGGAGGCGATAGAGATAAAACCAAAAGGCCACTAATGGCAGAGGTTGCATGCGAGTATAGCGATAAAGTTATTCTTACTTCTGACAACCCACGTACAGAAAAAGCGGATGATATTTTAAAAGATATGGAGGCGGGAATAAATGTGGTAGCAAGAAGAAAATACATAACAATAGCAGATAGAAAAGAAGCAATAAAAACAGCCGTGAGTTTGAGTAACTATGAAGACATTGTTTTAGTAGCAGGGAAAGGGCATGAAAAATATCAAGAAATAGATGGAGTGAGGTATCAGTTTGATGATAAGAAAGTGTTGAGGGAAATGTTTGAGTTGCTTGGTAAATAAAGTTGAAAGTTGTTGAATATTGTTTGAAGTGTTGAAGGGTGAAGGTTCAAAGTTGAAGGTTTAGAAAAGTTTGTAAACCCCGCAGTGGCTGCAAGCCCTAACGGCGGTTAAGAAAAGAATTTAGGAATATTATAATAAGAATAACAAAAGAATTAGGTAATGAAGTTTGAGTTTAAATACATTATTAATTATTCATTATAAATTTTAATTGATGCTTTATCATTTATTTGATTGGATTACGCAGCATTGGACAAAGGCAACTTTCCCAGGTAGTGGGCTATTTAAGTTCATAAGTTTTCGTGTAATGATGGCGCTTATATTGTCGTTGATTATTACAACGGTATATGGTAAAAAATTGATTGTGTTTTTGCAAAACAAGCAAATGGGTGAAACCGTTCGTGACCTTGGGCTTGCGGGTGAGCAACAAAAAAGAGGCACACCATCTATGGGTGGTTTAATTATCATTTTGGGTATTTTAATTCCTACTTTATTGCTTGCCAATTTAGATAAAGTATACATACGCTTAATGATGCTTTGTACGGTATGGCTTGGTGCTATTGGTTTTGTAGATGATTATTTAAAAATAAAAAGCAAGCGTGACGCAAAAGCAAAAGGAGTAGATTATAAAAAAAGTGATAGTGATGGATTGGCAGCAAAATTTAAATTGTTTGGGCAAGTTGGTTTAGGGCTTATAGTAGGAATAACTTTAGTTTTTAGCCCAAGCGTAACTATGAAAAGAGAAGTAACAAAAGTGAACATAAATGAAGTATTACAACAAGGGGAAAAATTATTGAAGATAGATACTTTAATGATTGACGGGAAAGTGCATTTGTTTGCAAATATAAAATCTCAAAGCACTACAATACCATTCAAAAAAAATCATGAATTTAATTATGCAGATTTATTTCCAAAGAGTTTAGAAGATTATGCATATTTAATTTATATACTGATAGTAATCTTTATTGTAACGGCGGTTTCCAATGCAGCAAATATTACTGATGGGTTGGATGGTTTGGCTACGGGTATAAGTGCACTCATAGGTATAGGCTTGGGCATATTTGCTTACGTGAGTGGTAATATAAAATTTGCGGAGTATCTAAACATCATGTACATACCAAACCTTGGTGAGCTATCTATTTTTATTGCAGCATTTGTTGGCGCATGTATTGGGTTTCTTTGGTACAACTCATACCCAGCGCAAGTTTTTATGGGAGATACCGGTAGCCTTGCACTGGGAGGAATTATTGCGGCATTGGCAATTATAGTAAGAAAAGAATTGTTGATACCAATATTTTGTTTAGCATTTTTTGTGGAGTTGTGCAGTGTAATGATACAGGTAAGTTATTTTAAATATACTAAGAAAAAGTATGGAGAAGGTAGGCGTATTTTCTTAATGAGCCCTTTGCATCATCATTATCAAAAAAAGGGTTATCATGAAAGTAAGATAGCTGTAAGGTTTTGGATTCTTACCATTCTTTGTGTAGCAGTTGCAATTATAACATTAAAGTTGAGATAAAAAAGTGAAACGAATTGTAATACTAGGAGCAGGTGAAAGTGGTATAGGCACGGCATTGCTAGCAAAGCAGCAAGGGTACGATGTGTTTGTAACAGATGGGGGAACAATAAAAGAAAATTATAAAAATGATTTGTTGCAATACAATATTGAGTTTGAAGAAGGGCAACACACAGAAGAGAAAATTTTGAATGCTGATGTGGTAATGAAGAGCCCAGGCATATCAGAAAAAAATGAGTTGGTAAAAAGAATTCGAAAAGTAGGAATTGAAATAATAAGTGAAATAGAATTTGCATACCAATACAAAGGCAATAGCAAAGTAATAGCTATAACTGGTAGCAATGGAAAAACTACTACTACTTCTATAGCTTTTCATATTTGTAAAATAGCGGCTGAAGATTGTGCAATGGTAGGAAATATCGGCTTTTCATTTGCAAGGCAAGTGGCAGTAGCTCCTAAGAAATTGTATGTGGTAGAAGTAAGTTCTTTTCAGCTAGATGATATAAAAACATTTAGACCAGATGTAGCGGTGATAACAAATATAACAGAAGACCATTTGGACAGATACGAATACGATGTAAAAAATTATATAAAAAGCAAATTTAGAATTATAGAAAATCAAGATGAAAACGATGTTTTTATTTTTAACATAGATGACGAAACAACACTAAAAAATATTAATAATTATTCCAATAGACCTACAAAAGCACCAATAACTATGAGTAAAGAAATACAAGAAGGAGCATACCTTACCACAGCACAACTGCACATTAAATGGAAGGGAGAAGTAATGCAAATGAATGTAGAAGATTTTGCCATTAAAGGAAAACATAACCAGTATAACAGTATGGCAGCAAGCATGGCAGGTACCGCAGTGGGTATAAGAAAAGAAAAAATAAGAGAAGCTTTACAAACTTTCGAAAGCCTCGAACACCGTATGGAGCCTGTGGTTACCATACGTGGGGTAGAGTTTATAAACGATAGTAAAGCTACAAATATAAATAGCACTTGGTATGCTTTAGAAAGTATGATAAAGCCAACTGTACTTATACTTGGCGGTGTAGATAAAGGAAATGATTACAATGTGCTGAAAGAATTGGTGCAAGAAAAAGTAAAAGGAATTATCTGCTTGGGATTAGATAATAAAAAAATTCATGAAGCATTTGCCGATGTGATAGAAAATATTATTGATGTAGATAATGCTTTAGATGCTGTAAAATTTGCATTTCAATTAAGTGAAAAAGGTGATCTGGTTTTATTGAGTCCTGCATGTGCAAGTTTCGATTTATTTAAAAATTATGAGGATAGAGGTAATCAATTTAAACAAGCAGTAAAAGAATTATAAAATATTTAGGAGTTTTGAGTGACGGAAATTACTCTAATAAAAAAATTGCTTCAAGCTCCTATTTAAAAAATTAAAATTTATTTTAAAAATAAATGCTAACAGTAGACAAATTAAAATCTTTATTTAACCCAAACATTAGTTTAATGGGTGGCAACTTGGTACGTAAAACCAAGGGGGATAAAGCTATTTGGGCTATCGTTATTATTTTAACAATGGCAAGTTTGTTGCTTGTGTATAGTAGTACAGGATCGCTTGCATACAAAATGAGTAAGAGTACAGAGAGTTACTTGTTTAAACAATTTGCTTTTATTACCATTGGCATTTTGGTTATTTATTTTGTTCATCTAATTAATTATACCATTTTTTCTAGGATAGCTTTGTATTTATTTTTATTTTCCATTCCATTATTATTGTACACTTTGTTTTTTGGTATTAAATTAAATGGTGGTAGCAGGTGGATTAGTTTACCTGTAATTAATATGACTTTTCAATCATCAGATTTGGCAAAGCTTGCATTATTTATGTACCTCAGCAGGCAGCTAAGTAGAAAACAAAATGTAATTAAAGATTTTAAAAAAGGTTTTTTGCCAATTGTATTACCAGTTGCTGCAATTTGTATTTTAATAGCACCAGCAAATTTATCTACAGCTGTGCTTGTAGCAGGTACTAGTTTTTTATTAATGTTTATTGGTAGGGTAAGTACAAAACATATGCTTTATACAATTGGTGTTGCAATGATTCCGGTATTGTTTTTAATTACAATTGCAGTATCTACCTATGATAGTGAAAAAGG
>JAYUJS010000631.1:0-5067 GCA_043765095.1 Ferruginibacter sp. | reverse complement strand
CTTCATCAAAAATAGCACCCTTTGCATATTTATTCATAAATACTTCTATATTATCATCAGCAGCTTTTTGCAATAATGGGTTTTCAAAACTAATGTATGACTTTCCTTTAAACAACATTTTACTTATAGTAGTTTTACCGCTTTGCCTAGGCCCTGTTATGCACATAGCTCTAAACTGTGTAAGGGAATATTTAGCATCCTTTAAAATTTGTCTTTCTATCATACAATTCCGTTTTTACAAAAATATGTAAAAATGGAATGTAATTCCGTTTTTGCATAAAAATGTAATTGTAGAATTAAATTCCTGATTTGCATAAACGTGTAAATCGGGAGTTTTTAAAATCAGTCATAAGGATATTTAAAATACTCCTTAAAAAAACACTAAATTCCCGATTTGCATAAACGTGTAAATCGGGAATTTTAGGCTATGAACCAATACGAAAGTAGCTTTCAAGTATTTTAAATTGCTTACAAAGTGTCTTTTTTTATTTTCATTTAGTAATTTCTATTAATTCTATAGGTACTTAATTTCTATTTAAGTTTCTAATAGCAATAATTAATATTTTATAAAATCTATCTAGTAATATCTATTTTGGCTTTGCTCAACCTTCTATTTCAGGCATTAAAAAAAGTATTCTTTTTAATGGCATCGGAGGCGCACAAATAATGAATAAAAACTGTAATTATTATCTCAATTTAGCCAGTAATTTAAAACCAATCATGCTATCTTTGCGTTGTTAAAAATGCAATAGAAACAAAAATAAACACAAAAGTATAGAGTCATCATTTAAGTACTCAATACTATATACTCAATACTATTATGGCAGCAAAAACAGATAATTTTCAATCTCCAGATTATTTTAATGTAGATGATTTATTGACAGAAGAGCACAAACTCATAAGAGAGAGTGTACGCAATTATGTGAAGAAAGAAATTTCGCCTATCGTAGAAGATTATGCACAACGTGCAGAATTTCCTCAGCACATTGTAAAGCAGCTTGGCGACTTGGGTTGCTTTGGCTCTACAGTGCCTGAACAATACGGTGGTGGCGGCTTAGACTATATTTCGTACGGTATAATGATGCAAGAGCTAGAGCGTGGAGATAGTGGCGTAAGAAGTACTGCAAGTGTACAAGGTTCGTTGGTAATGTTTCCTATTTATCAATACGGTAACGAGGCACAACGCAATAAATATTTACCAAAATTGGCTAGTGGTGAATGGCTTGGTTGTTTTGGGTTGACAGAGCCAGACCACGGCAGCGACCCTGCTGGAATGCTTACCAATTTTAAAGATAATGGTGATGATACCGTTACTTTAAACGGTGCAAAAATGTGGATTAGCAATGCGCCTTTTTCTCAAGTAGCAGTAGTATGGGCAAAGGATGATGCAGGCGATATTAAAGGAATAATTGTGGAGCGTGGCATGCCCGGATTTACAACTCCAACAACGCATAGTAAGTGGAGCCTACGTGCAAGTGCTACAGGCGAGCTTGTTTTTGATAATGTAAAAGTACCTAAAGAAAATATTTTGCCAAATGTAAAAGGATTAAAAGGGCCATTGGGTTGCTTAACAAAAGCACGCTATGGTATTGCATGGGGCGCTATTGGTGCGGCTATGGATTGTTACCATATTGCCTTAGAGTATAGCAAAGAGCGTGTACAATTTGGTAAACCTATTGCAGGTTTTCAACTACAACAAAAAAAGTTAGCAGAAATGGTGACCGAAATTACCAAAGCACAATTGCTCAATTGGAGACTTGGAACTTTAATGAATGAAGGAAAAGTAACCCCTGCCCAAGTGAGTATGGCAAAGCGCAATGCATGCGAAGTTGCTACAAATATATGTAGAGACGCACGCCAAATGTTAGGTGGTATGGGCATTACAGGCGAGTACCCTGTTATGCGCCACATGATGAATTTAGAAAGTGTAATAACTTATGAAGGCACGCACGACATTCATTTGCTGATAACTGGTATGGATGTGACGGGGATAAATGCGTTTAAATAGCTCGCTAAATCGCCCGAAGGGGAACATTTAGTTTGTAATAATAAAAAGTCTAATATTTTTTATCAAATAATAATTTGAGCTCCAAAACTTAGTTCAAATTATTACGAACTGGTCATTTTCCTTAGGGAAGGCGGGGTGTGGTTCTTATTTTTGAACAAAAAGCTTTGCTTTTATGACCTAGCTAAAACACAGCTATGAGCAACATTGTTGTGTCACTCACTTCAACAGTATAGCTTTATTCATCTTTCATTATGCATTAAATAAAAGCAAAAAAGTAATCTGTGAAAATCTTTTTTTAAATCTGCTAGCAGAAAAACAAAAAACTTTTGCGTCTTTGCCCTTACCTAGCTTTGCGTGAAACCAAAAATGAATTTATGAGCATACAAAACATAAGCGTCATCGGTGCAGGTCAAATGGGAAACGGCATTGCGCATGTATTTGCACAAGCAGGTTTTAAAGTAACATTAATAGATGTAAATGCAGAGCAGCTAGCAAAAGCCCTAGCTACTATTGGCAAAAACTTTGATAGACAAATAGCAAAAGCTGCCCTTACGGAAGTTGATAAAAAAAATGCACTCAATAATATTACTACTGTTACAGATTTGGCAGCAGGTGTAAAAGATGCACAATTGGTTGTAGAAGCCGCAACAGAAAATATAGATTTAAAATTAAAAATATTCAAAGATATAGACGAAGCTGCACCTGTAGGTTGTATTTTAGCAAGCAACACATCTTCTATTTCTATCACAAAAATAGCAGCAGCTACCAAGCGCCCACAAGATGTAATTGGCATGCATTTTATGAACCCTGTACCAGTAATGAAATTGGTAGAAATTATAAATGGCTATGCTACTAATAAAGAAATTACTGATGTGATTGTTGAACTAAGCAAAACTTTAGGTAAAATCCCATGTGTGGTAAATGACTATCCTGGTTTTGTAGCCAATAGAATTTTAATGCCTATGATAAACGAAGCTATTAGCACTTTGTTTGAAGGTGTGGCGGGTGTAGCAGAAATAGATACGGTGATGAAACTCGGTATGGCACACCCAATGGGCCCTTTGCAATTAGCAGATTTTATTGGGCTAGATACATGCCTTTCTATTTTAAAAGTATTGCACGATGGTTTTGGCAATCCTAAATATGCCCCATGCCCATTATTGATAAATATGGTAATTGCTGGTAAGCTTGGTGTAAAAGTAGGAGAGGGGTTTTACTTGTATACTACTGGCAGTAAGGATTTGATGGTGAGTACAGCATTTATAAAATAATTTATTATAATGAACCAAAGTATATTTCAAATTGCTTTAGTGGTAAAAGACTACGACGAAGCCATTAATTTTTATACAAAAAAATTAGGTTTTGTTTTAGTAGAAGATACCATTTTAAATGAAACAAAAAGATGGGTTGTAATAAA
Source organism: Ferruginibacter sp. (assembly GCA_043765095.1). Lineage (GTDB taxonomy): Bacteria > Bacteroidota > Bacteroidia > Chitinophagales > Chitinophagaceae > Ferruginibacter. Next base: position 1,642 of record JAYUJS010000631.1, on the reverse strand, counting down.
ACCACAGGGAAATGCTATATGCAATATATTGTTGGCAAAAGCCAATAATGAAGAACAATTAAAATTTGTAGGTAACCAAACTGGTGGCAGAGTGTTTTTATTTTTACATACAGATAATATTCAAAGAGATTATCAAAATTTACTTGAAAATAATGTTACTATAATTCGTGAGCCATCAAAAGAAATTTTCGGTACTGTTATAGTGTTTGCAGATTTGTATGGCAATTTATGGGATTTGATAGAACCAATCAATTAATACATTATACTATTTATTAATATTAATTACTGCAAATTATATCAACAAAAACACAATTAAAACTACAAGTTTTTTTAATACTTTCCTTTTTTATTTTAACTGTTGCATTAGTAATAAATTCATATAATCCATTAGCTGAATATTATTAAAAAAAAAGCCACGAAAAATACATTTCGTGGCTTTTAAATTTATAAAAAAACATATTGTTATAAAATTTGCACTTTACCAGTAGCCAATTCTTTGCCTAAAGCGTCAATTAAAATTACATAGTAAGTTCCTTTAGCATTGCCGTTCATATCTACTTTCATATTGCTATACGGCACATTATTATTATATGTTTGTGTAAATACTTTAGCACCTTTTGCATCAAAAATATTTAACGTGCGTCCATTCAAATTTGCTAAACCATTATTAAAGCTTACATTAAAAATTCCTCTATTAGGGTTAGCAGTTATAAATAATCTATTAGATGATGCAGATGATACAAATGCACTTACCGAGGTTGAAATGCAGCCACTTGGTGCTGTTACTTTTACAACATAGTTGCCAGCATCGTTTGCAGGTATTAATATTCTATATGTATTATTTGGCAAAGTGATATTATTATTTTTTGTCCATACATAAGTATAATTATCTGTTGGAGATACAGTAGCAATAATAGTTACAGGAATAGCAGGGGTAACACCAGTATTGGGAGATACTGTAATCTCTACTACTGGTTGTGGTGCAACTGCAACCGTTACATTTGCACAAGTTGTAGTATTGCAAGTACCTTCTGCTCTTACAAAATAAGTAGTGGTAGCATTTAAAAATATATTGTTCAATGTTGCACCTGTACCTATCAATGTACTTCCGCAAGAGCCAGTATACCATTTGTATGATGCCCCTGTACCAAGTGTGCCTACATTCGCTGTAAGCGTAACTATACCACTGTTGCCACAAATAAGTGTGCTACTTGTTATAGCACTACTAGGTGCTACAGACAATGCATTTATTACAAGATTTGCTGTGGCGGTAAAAAATGTACATCCTCCATTAGCAGCAAGTGTGTAAGTTACAGCGTATGTACCTACAGAGCTAGCAGCCAAATCTACATCACCTGTTGTAGCATTTATTACCAAGCCTGTGGTAGATGAATATACGCCACCTGCATTACCTGTTCTTGTAACAGAAGCAGCAGTTGTGGATGGGCAATAAGGACTACCTGAATAGTTTATTGTAGCAGTAGGTGCTGCTGTTATTGTAATTGAACCAGTTGTTGTAAAAATTGCACAACCACCCGCAGCCGCTAATGTGTATGTAACTGTATATGTACCTGCGGTAGATGTAGCCAATGTAACCGCACCAGTTGAGGCATTTATAGTAAGCCCTGCAGTAGATGAATAA
>JAYUJS010000630.1:0-1925 GCA_043765095.1 Ferruginibacter sp. | reverse complement strand
CTGCATCTGCTACAGTAGGTAATAGATATGGGGCTCATAATAACTTTTTATATAAAGGTAATATTACTGCTGATGGGTATGTGCAAGTGGCGTTAGATAACAGGGGTACACCATCACTTAAGGGTGCTAAATGGCGCAAAGCTATTTACAGAAGCATAGGAAACATTAATATAAAAGATATGGCACAAGGCGCAAAAAAAATACTTGAAAAAAAATACATGGACAAAGACCGTGTGGCAGTTTGGGGCTGGAGTGGCGGCGGTTCTAGCACACTTAATTTAATGTTTAACTATCCAGATATTTTTAAAACTGGTATTGCTATAGCTGCTGTAGCTAATCAGCTAAACTACGATAATATTTACCAAGAAAGATACATGGGGTTGCCACAAGAAAACAGAGAGGATTTTGTAAAAGGCTCACCAATAAATAATGTAAAAGGCTTACAAGGAAAACTATTATATATACATGGCACAGGTGATGATAATGTGCATTACGATAATGCAGAAATGTTGTTAAACGAATTGATAAAGTACAACAAGCAATTTGAATTTATGGCATATCCAAATCGTACACATGGCATAAGCGAGGGAGCTGGTACATTTTTACATTTGTCTACTTTATATACAAATTTTTTAAAGAAAAATTGTGAGCCAGGCGGAAGATAAATAAATTGATTAAGTAAAAAAGGGTTGTCAATAAATAATTTGGCAAACCTTTTTATTTTTTATTATTAACAATATCTTAAGAAAAAACTTTTTTAAAATGTATGTACTTATTTTACTTTGTAACAAATAAAATAAATGATAAAACTTTTATATGCATTACTTGTAATTACAGTATTTTTTTCTTCGTGCAATTCTTCTAAAAAAACAGCAAAATATGAAGAGCCAATACGAACTAAAAAACCCAAAACTTATACACCCGTAACAACTACTACTAAAAGTAAAACATTTATAAAACCATTAAAAATAAATAGAAAAGATTTTGTTGCCTATGCAAAATCATTTGTAGGTACAGCTTATAAATATGGTTCTTCAACCCCAGCAAATGGGCTAGACTGTTCAGGTTTTATAATGGTTGTGTTTGCACATTTTGATGTAAAAACTCCAAGAATTTCTAAAGACTTTACAAATGAAGGCACTACACTAAAGCTTAGTGAAGCAATGGCAGGTGATTTGATTTTATTTACAGGTTCTGATAATTCTAGTGGCAATGTAGGACACATTGGTATTGTAACAGATACTGATAATATACTTACTTTTATAAGTTCTACCTCTGGTAAAAATATTGGTGTTATTGAAACAAAATTATCTGGCTATTGGAAAACACGTTTTGTAAAAGTAATACGGTTGTTGGAGTAAGTTAGTTGGTTAGTTAATTAATTTGGAAGTTATAACTTAATATTTTTTTGGCACTTAGTAAGTTGTCTGTCGTTCATTGCCATTCGTCATTACACATTACTTTCCTATAAAAACAGCCTTTCTTTTTTCCAAAAATGCAGTTGTTCCTTCTTTCATATCTTCTGTTACAAAACATTGTGCAAAAGCTTCAATCTCTTTATCGTAGCCACTCTTTCCGTTTGTATAAGCACTATCACTTACCACAGCTACATTTACACACTCTATAATTTTACTTACTGCAATGGGTGCTTTACTTTGAATTGTTTGCAATATTTCTTTTGTTTTATCCAATAAATTTTCTAAAGTAGTAATGTGGTTTACTAATCCAATTCGTGCTGCTTCTGCAGCATCTATTATTTGCGCTGTCATTTGCAATTCCATGCTTTTACCTTTACCTACTAATTGTGTGAGGCGTTGTGTACCCCCGTATCCAGGTATCAATCCTAGGTTTACTTCTGGTTGTCCAAACTTTGCATTTTCGCTGCACAATCTAAAATGGCAGGCCATTGCAAGCTCACAGCCACC
>JAYUJS010000629.1:0-5097 GCA_043765095.1 Ferruginibacter sp. | reverse complement strand
CAATTGCAGCAAATGCAGGTTGTGCAATATTTACAACTACTACAAATATTACCATTAATACTATTTCTGTAGCGCCAACAAGTGCCACAGTGAGTACTACATTAATATGCGCTAGTAACGGTACAGTAACACTTACAGCAAATGGAGGTACACTTGGTACAACGGCAAACTACAAATGGTATAGTGGTACTTGCGGTGGTATACCAATAGGTACAGGGGCTACACTTGATAATGTTTTTTTAAATATAACAACTACTTTTTTTGTAAGAATAGAAGGCACGTGCAATAATACTACTTGCCAAAGCATTACAGTAAATGTAGCACCACAACCTGTTGTAGAAATTACAGTTGCACCATCCACAGGTATTACTCCATCAGCACCTGTAACCATCATTGCTACAGTATCTCCTGCTGATAATTATAATTATGTATGGACAAAAGATAACCTTACAAACTTACCTACCAATGTAGATAGAATTATTGTTTTGGCAAATGAAGCAGGAAAATATAAAGTAAAAGTATCTGCTACAAGAGGATGTACTGCAACTTCAAATAATGTAATTGTGGCATCTGCTACATCTAACACCTTGTTTATAATACCAAACCCAAGTAGAGGTATTTTTAATATAAGTTATAATAACGGAGCTCCTAATCTACTTGGTCGTATACTTAATATTTATGATAGTAAAGGCGCAAAAATATTTACACAAACATATAATAACAACGTACCTTTTAGCAATATGAAAGTAGATATAAGCAATAAAAGCAAAGGCACATATTTTGTAGTATTAATAGATGCAAAAGGTGAAATATTAGCAACGGGTAAGGTGTTGGTATTATAAAATTATTTACAAACCCATTTTACTCTCCTATTTTTTTCAGATATTTGCTCAATATCAAAAAATGAATGTACTACTACAGAAAGTAACAATAATTGCATCGTCATCTGCATATCACAATCAAATAAAAGATATTCTTATTGTTGATGGCGTTATTAAAAAGATTTCAGATAATATACCACAAGAAAAATGTGAAGTAATAATAGGAAACGACTTACATGTAAGCGTGGGGTGGATGGATATTTTTACAAACTTTGCTGAACCAGGCTATGAACATAGAGAAACATTGGAAAGTGGTGCAAAAGCTGCTGCAGCTGGTGGTTTTACTGATGTAATGCTTATACCAAATACCAACCCAATTGTAGATAGTAAAGCACAAGTGGAATTTTTAAAAGAACGTTCAAAACAACTACCAATAAATATTTACCCAATAGGTGCAGTTACAAAAAATGCTGATGGCAACACACTAGCAGAAATGTACGATATGCATAAGAGTGGAGCAGTGGCTTTTAGTGATGGTACAAAATCAATACAACAAGCAGGCATTTTGTTAAAAGCAATGCAATATATTGTTGCAAAAAATGCCATAATTATACAAATAGCCGATGATAAAAGTATAAGCGATGGTGGGTTGATGAATGAAGGAATAGAAAGCACAAAACTTGGCTTACCTGGCAAACCTGCCATTGCCGAAGAATTGATGATCACAAGTAATATTGAATTATTGAATTACACAAATTCTAAATTGCACATTACTGGGGTATCTACAAAAAAAGGAATTGAATTAATATCCGCAGCAAAGAAAAGGGGATTGCAAATAAGCTGTTCTGTTACTCCTTATCATTTATACTTTTGCGATGAAGACTTGGATGGTTATGATACCAATTTAAAACTAACCCCCCCTCTACGCACTCGTACAGATATGAATGCCATACAAGTTGCATTATGTGCTGGTGATATTGACTGCATAGCTAGTCATCATTCGCCATATAGTTGGGATGAAAAAGTATGTGAATTTGAATATGCAAAAAATGGAATGATAACCTTGCAAACGCTTTATGGCACTGTAAACCGTATTATAAATGATACAGAGGCTTTGGTAAAATTATTTACTGAAAATAATAGAAATATCTTTAGTGTAACAAAACCTATTATTGAAGAAGAGGCTATAGCTTGTTTAACTATCTTTGAGCCAAATACAGAATTTATTTTTGAAGAAAAAATGATTTTTTCAAAATCAAAAAATAGTGGTTTTGTAGGTACGATGATGAAGGGGAAAGTGGTAGGGATAGTTAACAAAGGTAAAATGGTTTTAAATAGTTTAACGCAAAGAAGCTAAGTAAACAAAGTACGCAAAGATTTACAATTTTGAACTTTGCGCACTTACTAAACTTTGCAACTTTGCGTAAAAAAAAAGTAAATGAAAAAAATTTCTGCAAAATTTATAGGTTTAATTATAGGTGGCTTAATGGTATTGGTTTCACTGCTTATGTTTTATCAATTTCATTATCCAGATACTGGAACGGTGAAATATGTATGTTTTACTATTTATTCTGTAGGTATTATCATTTCTTTGTTAATTTTTAAAAATAATAGTACAGAAGAAAAAACATTTAAAGATTATTTTTCAGAAGGCTTTAAAGCATTTGTAGTTGTTTGTTTAATCATGGCAATTTTTACTTGGATATTTTACAAAATGAATCCACAGATTTTTGATAACATGATAAATGAAATAAATAAAATAAATGCGCTTGACCCAAATAAAACGCCACAAGAGGTAATTGATAATGGCGAAAAAATTAGAAATATAAGAATACCAATGACAGTAGCTATAAACACAATAATTTATATGGTTATTGGTGCTTTGGTAACTTTAATAGGTGCAGGGTTTTTATCGCAGAAGAAAATGAATTAAAAAAGTTCGAAATAAATAAAAGTCGAGAAGATTTTGTAGAAGCTGGTGCTAAATTATTAGCTACAACATTGAAAATTACATCTCCTTCGACAAGCTCAATCTGACAATCTTAAAATTGAAAGTATTTAAATTAAGTATGGATTTATCAATTGTAATACCACTGTTTAACGAAGAAGAATCGCTACCACATTTAATGGAGTGGATAGAACGTGTAATGCATGCCAATAACTATAGTTACGAAGTTATAATGGTGGATGATGGAAGTACTGATAACTCTTGGGAAGTAATTGAAGAACTTCGAAAAAAAAATGAAGCAGTTAAAGGAATTAAATTTCAAAGAAATTATGGTAAAAGTGCTGCACTAAACGAAGCATTTAAGGCTGCCCAAGGAGTTGTAATTATAACCATGGATGCAGACATGCAAGATTCTCCAGATGAAATACCTGAGCTACGTAGAATGATTTTAGAAGAAAATTTTGATATTGTAAGTGGCTGGAAAAAGAAACGTTTTGATAATAAGTTTACTAAAAATATTCCATCTAAGTTATTTAACGCTGCCGCTCGTAGAAGCAGTGGAATAAAATTAAATGATTTTAATTGTGGCTTAAAGGCATATAAAAGAAAAGTAGTAAAAAGTATTGAAGTATATGGCGAAATGCATAGATACATTCCTATACTTGCAAAATGGGCTGGCTTTAGACGTATTGGAGAAAAAGTAGTAGAACACAGAGCAAGGCAATTTGGAGTAACAAAATTTGGTTGGGAGCGTTTTGTAAACGGATTTTTAGATTTATTTTCTATAATGTTTGTGGGCAAATTTGGCAAAAGACCCATGCATTTTTTTGGGCTTTGGGGTACGCTTTCTTTTATAATTGGGCTAAGCATTTTTACTTACCTTACTATATCTAAATTCTTTTTTGATACTACAGGTATGACCCAACGACCATTGTTTTTCTTTGCACTTTTTATTATGACAATTGGTGTACAACTCTTTCTAGCAGGCTTTATTGGAGAACTAATTGCAAGAAATTCTAGCGAAAGAAATAATTATCTTATTGAACAAAAAATGGGATTATAATATGTATTTTTCAATAATAATACCAGTTTATAATAGACCAGAAGAAATTAATGAAATATTAGAAAGCTTGATTTTATCTACTTACACAAAAAAATATGAAATTGTAATTGTTGAAGATGGGTCAAATATTAATTGTAGAAATATAGTAGATACATTTACAGAAAAATTAAATATTTCATACTACTACAAAGCAAATACAGGCCCAGGAGACTCAAGAAACTTTGGCATTAAAAAAGCAAAAGGAGATTATTTTATAATCTTTGATTCTGATTGTATTATTCCAGCAAATTATTTAACACTTGTAGAACAAAATTTAGAAATTAATAAAATAGATTGTTTTGGTGGGCCAGATAAAGCTTTAGACAGTTTTTCAGATATACAAAAAGCTATAAACTTTTCTATGACATCTTTTCTAACTACTGGTGGAATAAGAGGTGGTTCAGAAAAAATAAATACATTTCAGCCAAGAAGTTTTAATATGGGTATTTCAAAAAATGCTTTTGAAGCATCCAATGGTTTTGGAAATATACACCCAGGTGAAGACCCTGACCTTAGTATTCGTTTATGGAAACTCGGTTTTAAAACAAAATTATTTACAGATTGCTATGTTTATCATAAACGAAGAATAGATTGGAAAAAGTTTTCTTTACAAGTAACAAAATTTGGTAAAGTAAGACCAATACTGGATTTGTGGCATCCAACATACAAAAAAATAACTTTTTGGTTTCCCTCGTTATTTATAATTGGTTTATGCTTTTCTATAATTTTAGCTATTACTTATATAAAGTTTCCAGTCATTTTATATTTTTTTTATTTTATGATGATATTAATTTTATCGAGCATTCAAAATAAAAGTATCAAAATTGGTATGCTAAGTGTAATAGCCGTTTGGAAACAATTTTTTGGGTATGGAACAGGGTTTTTAGTTTCATACTTTAAAATTAATATTCAAAAAAAAAATCCTCAAATTGCTTTTCCAAACTTGTTTTTCGATAAAACATTAAATACTTAATTTGGTTTTTATTTTCGTAAGATTTCGTTAAAATATATTTTAAAAACGTAAAAGTTTTAATGGTTTGATTACGATTTAATATATTTATAAAATGAAAATTATTTTATCTATTTTTTTATCATGCATTATTTGTGTACACGTTAACGCTCAAAAAATATCATTTGCAGATTATAAATTTCTTCAACATAAAGAAGACTCTTTAAAAAAAGTAGGTTTACTAATTGTACAAGGACGAAATGCTGCAGATAGATTA
>JAYUJS010000628.1:0-1928 GCA_043765095.1 Ferruginibacter sp. | reverse complement strand
TTTCTGTAGATACTTGCCCAAACATAGTTTTGAAATACGGAAATAAAACAAAGCCAAAAAATACACAAAAAAAATAAAGAGGCCAAATTCTTAAAATTCTTCTTACATAAAAATTTTTAATGCTAATGCTACCAGATAACTCTTTTTCTTTTACCAATAAGTAAGTAATAAGAAAACCGCTAAGTACAAAAAACATATTTACACCAAGGTGCCCACCAGCAAATAAAAACTTTTTTAAAAATATGTGCATGGGATTGTTGTTTATTTCAGCTCTTTCCGAAACAAAACTATGTACCATAAAAACAAAGAAGAAACAAAAAAATCTTAAACCATCAAGGTTTGGAAAGAAAATTCTTTTTTTATTTTCTGCTGAAGACATTAAATATTTTTTAGTTGATTTTCTACCAATAAAAAATTATCACTATCTCTCATATTGCAAACGGATGTTCCATTTCTGGTTGTGTGTTGCATTGTAGCAATTGCTTTTTCAATAGTAAGGGCTTCTATAAGTATTAGGTTGTTATGCTCAATACCTCCGTATGCACTTTTATCTCCAATTACAATACAGCCGCAAGCAAGTGCTTCAAAAGTACCAATACCAGGTAAGCCAGTCATTAATTCTTCGCCAACTATTGCATATTTATACTCGTTAAATTTATCTACAATATTAAAAGAAAAATATTTTTTTTGACCTGCAAACATGTTTTTTGGGGCAAAAAATTTCCAAAAAGAATTTCCTTTTTTTGTTTCAATGTAAGGAGAGTTCATACAATCAACCTGCTCTGTTAATGCATCTTTTTGCTCAAAAATAGCTCTACGTAAAGGATGTAATGCTTTAGCTTTTGTACTTTCGTAAAAATCTTTTAATTCAGGGGCTTTACCACTTAAATAACTTTCTTCTAAAAAGTGAAAAGTACCAACAGATAGCGCTTTGTTTTTTCTTTGCTGCCAATTTTCTTTTTCTATAAATCTATCCTCTACCGCAAAAGGCAAAATAAATATAGGCTTATTATACCAAGAAAAACTTTTTTTAAAATATAAATTATCTACAATATTTACATCAGCTGCTAACCGTATGTTTTCTATATGTTTTAATGCTTCACTTAATAATTTGGTATCATTGTGGTAATGGCTTAAATGTGCAACACAGGTTTGAAAATGTGCACAGGTTTTTGCTAATTCTTTGGCATTTTTATAGTGTTTATATGCAAAGAAAATAAGTTTTTTTTTATCTTCAATTTGAGAAGGTTTGTAGAAGACTTTTACTGCATCTGTAAAATTATTTCTCTTTTTCCACCAGCTAATTTCTATTTTAGAAAGCATTAATCTTAATAAATATGGAAGTTTAACATATACTTGCATAGGTATAAAGCCAGAGGTAGCACTATCTACCAAAATATTTACCAATCCATATTTTTTAATGGATTCGCTTATTAAATAACCATATTTTTTTAGCGCTCTTCTTTTTGCCAATTTATATAAAACTGGCTCTGCTACAAAATCAATAATATGTGGATTAAGTATGGTGTACATTATCCAATTTTTCGTAAATATATTTCTAAATCTTTCGGTGTGCCTATTCCATTCATTTCACTTTCCAATACATTGTATATACCTATTTTCTTATCTTTATTAATGGCATAGTTATATACAGGGCAGGTGTAAAATTCATTGTTTACACGATCATTTTCAATAATCATATCTATACTGCTATCCACAAAAGTTTTACCTTCAGTAAATAAGTATATTCCAACAGTAGCATATTTAGAAATAGGTTGCTTTTCTTTTACTTCTGTAACCAAGTTTTGTGCATCTATTTTAGCAAAACTCCATTTAGGATTCAATTCACTATCTTCAAAACAAAGTATAGAGCCATCTAAATTTCTATTAAAACAATCATCAATAAAATCTTTTATAGATGCATCAAT
>JAYUJS010000627.1:0-5102 GCA_043765095.1 Ferruginibacter sp. | reverse complement strand
AGAAAGATTACAAGGTTATTTAGACGAATATCATTACAGATACAACCGAAGAAACAATATGGATACTATTTTCCACAAATTAATAGTAAAAATGGTAAGAAATGAACCCAAACGCATTGATAATAAACGATAAAGGAGTGCGACCTAAACGTATATACCTAATTTTTTAATTAAACTTTGTTAGCTAAGTTCATAATTATATTGTAATACTATATTACGAAATTTTATTAAGCTGGCACTAAAAATTAATTTAAATTTGTTTTATTAACCTTTATTTTAATAAAACCAGTATGCCATTAATAGAATTTACCAACAAAGGCCTCTACTGCCCACAAGGCAATTTTTACATAGACCCATGGCGGGCTGTGGACTTTGCTGTAATAACACATGGACACAGCGACCATGCCAGATGGGGCAGTAAAAAATATCTTTGTCATGCTGATACAAAACCGATTTTACAATTGCGCCTTGGTGAACATGATTATCAAACTATTGGTTGGGATGAGCCAGTGTTTGTAAACGGAGTAAGCATTTCTCTTTTTCCCGCTGGGCATATTATTGGCAGTGCACAAGTAAGGGTAGAGTACAAAGGGGAAGTGTGGGTTTTTACAGGAGATTATAAAACAGAAGATGATGGGATTAGTACTGCTTACGAACCTGTAAAATGCCACACATTTATTACAGAAAGCACCTTTGGTTTGCCTATTTATAAATGGCAACCACAGCAACAAATTTTTGATAAAATGAAAAGTTGGATTGCAGGAAATGTAGCTAAAGAAAAAGCGAGTGTTTTTATTGCATATAGTTTGGGAAAAGCGCAACGTATTTTAAAACCATTATCAGAAACGGGTATCCCCATTTATGCGCATGGTGCGGTGTACAATATGCACACTACGCTACAAGCAGCAGGTTGGGCATTGCCACAAATAAATAAAATTACGACAGATACAAAAAAAGAAGTTTTAAAAAATTGTATCGTAATTGCACCATCAAGTGCAGAAGGCAGCCCGTGGATGAAACGATTTTCGCCATACGCTATAGGTATATGTAGTGGATGGATGCAAGTTCGTGGGAACGCACGTAGAAAAAATGCGGATGCAGGTTTTGCACTAAGCGACCATTGCGATTGGGATGGATTGCTAAGTGCTGTAAAAGCAACAGGAGCAGAAAAAGTATATGCTACACACGGGTTTCAAGCTACCTTTAGCAGATACTTAAATGAGCTAGGCATAGAAGCAGGGGAAGTGAAAACGGAATATGGAGCCCCCCCACCTCCCGAAGGGGGGATTGCAGACCCTGATAATTTTGATGATTGAAATAAAAATTGAATACCAAAATAAATATAATCAAATGCATAATCTATTTAATTTTCTTCCCCTTGGAGAAGATAGAAGGGGCTATTACTCATGAAACGTTTCGCAACCCTCATAATGCAATTGGCTACCACCACAAAAACTACTGCAAAGTTGGAAGCAATTGTTGCGTACTTTTTTGAAGCTAACAGCAAAGATAAAATATGGGTGATAGCCTTATTTACAGGTAGACGACCAAAGCGTTCTGTAAGCAGCACACTCTTGCGCCTAGCGTGTATGGAAGCTGCAAACATAACACCATGGCTGTATGAAGAGTGTTATCATACGGTGGGAGATACTGCTGAAACGATTTCGTTACTCATACCCAAAAGTAATATTGATACTAAAGAAGTAGTTGATTATTCATTAACACATTACATGAATTTGCTAAATAACATTGGCAAAGAAGAGGATAATGTAAAAACAAAATTTGTAACCGAGGCTTGGGCACAAATGAACCGTAGCGAAATTTTTGTTTTTAATAAACTGATTACAGGAGGTTTTAGAATTGGTGTATCGCAAAAGTTAATGGTGAATGCCATTGCTAAAACAACTGCTGTATCTCCCTCCATAATTGCACATAGATTAATGGGTGATTGGAACCCTGCTACTATTTCTTTTGATGAATTGATGAGCACAGAACACAGTGCGACAGATGATTCCAAGCCATACCCTTTCTACCTTGCTTATGCCATAGAAAATGAAGTGAGCGAATTGGGCGATGAAAACAATTGGCAAGCAGAATGGAAATGGGATGGCATAAGAGGACAAATTATAAAACGGAATAATGAATTATTTGTATGGAGCCGTGGAGAAGAATTGATGACCGATAAGTTTCCTGAATATAAAATATTACAAACACTTTTGCCAAATGGCATTGCAATAGATGGAGAAATTATTTGCCTTTCTACTACAAAAGAAAGTGAAAGTTTTGCCCCATTACCTTTTGCAAACTTGCAAACAAGAATTGGCAGAAAAAACATTACTGCAAAGCAATTAAAAGAAGCCCCTGTGGGGTTTGTAGCATACGATTTATTAGAAATAAATGGAGAGGATATTAGAATGTTTTCTACAGCTGAAAGAAGAGAGAAATTAGCAACGATTGTTGATGCTTTAAATGTTTCATATGTACATTTATCCCCTATTATAACTTTTACGAAATGGAATGAACTAATAGAAATAAGAAAAAAAAGTAGGGATAAAGGCAGCGAAGGTATAATGCTAAAAAGAAAAAATGCGGAATACAAAGATGGTAGAAAAAGAGGCGATTGGTGGAAATGGAAAATAGACCCACTCACCATAGATGCTGTAATGATATATGCACAAAAGGGAAGTGGCAGAAGAAGTAATTTATATACAGATTATACCTTTGCAGTAAGAGATGGAGACAAGCTAGTATCTTTTGCAAAAGCTTATAGTGGGCTTACAGATAAAGAATTTTCACAAGTAGATAATTTTGTAAAAAAGAATGCAATAGAAAAATTTGGTCCAGTAAGAACTGTAAAACCAGAGTTGGTTTTTGAACTTGCTTTTGAAGGTATTGCAGAAAGTAAACGCCATAAAAGTGGCGTTGCACTTAGGTTTCCTCGTATGTTACGTTGGAGAAAAGATAAAAAATTGGAAGATATAAATACTTTAGATGATTTAAAAATGATGCTAAATATTTTTAATGAGCAGTATCAGCAAAATAAAGTGGAAAAATAAAATTGAAGTATAATTTACTTATTATGATTACTTCATATTTGTTTATTCCTTATAAATAATAAGTAGAAAAATTACATAATAAAAAAATGTCACAATATGTATTTATAAAATTATTTAAATTAAGCCTAATTTGATATACAGCAATTCTTAATAAAATTGTGATTTTATTAAGCCAATTTATCAAAATACGATAATCTGAAGTGTGGTTATTTGTAATATTTAGTATGAGGTATGTGTCATCTTCAAAATAATAGACGTACAAAAGCTTCTTGTAAAACCGAAAATATTAATATGTGCATAACATTTAAATTTTTAAAAAAAATTTCTACAAGTTATGGGAAGCAACTTAATAAAATAATAAAATTTGTATTAAGAGAAAAATGGATTATTAGTATAATGAATAGTTATAAAAAAATTATTTTATTATATCCGAAACTTTCTAGATAATTTTTCCATTATTTTAATACTCACTAAAATATTTAATATTATAAATTTAAAATAATTACCATTTTTAGTAGTAATTTACATTTATATGCTTTAAAAAATAAATGAATCTACTACTAAAAAAACTTTATGTTTAAGTCAAAAACTAAAACAACGTTTGACAACATTCCTCCTACATCTACTACTATTATAGGAGCTGGCACTACAATTTCGGGAAATATAGAAAGTAGTGGAGATATTAGAATTGATGGCACTCTCCATGGAAATTTAATTGCAAGGGCAAAAGTTATTGTTGGGGCAAATGGAAATGTAGAAGGTGATATTGATGGCAAACAAGCAGATATTTTAGGCAGCGTAACTGGCAAAATAAAAATTGAAGAATTATTGTACATACATGGTAAAGCCAATATTGACGGCGATTTATATGCTGGTAAATTACATATAGAACCAACTGCATCTTTTAATGGGCAATGTAACATGGGCGCAAATGTAGTAGCCATAGGTACAGAGAGAGAGGTGGTTAAAATTGCTAATGGGTGATTATAAAAATGTATAACTATTGCTTGGTTTAAAATTTTTATTAAAAATTTTGAAATACATTACTTTAGACTATATATAAAATTTATCTACTCCAATAAAGAATGTTGTCAGGGAAAGCCACTTATAAAAAGTATTTTAAAATCTTCCGCCCTTTTTCGGGACAGTTTGCAAATAGTCAGAAGTTTGATTTCGTTTTAGTTTTATGCAAATTACTTATGAAATAAATATTTATTTTAATAAACTATGCCAAACGGAAGTAAATATAGTTGCTATAAGTGCACACAGAGCTATTTAAAAATTACTTACCGTAATTTGAAAATTAGAGTAATTAAAAAAAGCTGCTTTTAAAAAGCAGCTTTTTTTGTATTCTTATTATAATTTTCTAATTCAACGCCTCTATCCCTGGCAGTACTTTCCCTTCAAAATACTCCAACAATGCACCGCCGCCTGTACTCACGTAGCTTACTTTATCAGCAAGGTTAAATTTATTTACAGCAGCTACACTATCCCCACCACCTACAAGAGAGAATGCGCCCTTGCTAGTAGCATCTGCCACTGCAAGCGCAATTTGCTTTGTACCGTTTTGAAATTTTTCCATTTCAAAAACTCCCATTGGTCCGTTCCATAATATTGTTCTCGATTTACCAATTACTTCACTAAAAATACCAATGGCTTTTCCACCAATATCTAAACCCATCCATCCATCAGGTATCTGGTCGCTCGGGCAGTCTTGTGTATTAGCATCAGCTGCAAATTTATCTGCTATGATACTTGTTTCTGGCAAGTGAATGCTTACATTTTTTTGTTTTGCTTTTTCTAAAATATCCAATGCAGTTTGCATTCTATCATCTTCGCAAAGTGAAGTGCCAATTTTTCCACCTCTTGCTTTTAAAAATGTATATGCCATGCCACCACCAATAATTATATCTGTTGCTCTGTCTAATAAGTTTTCTATAATTAATATTTTATCTGAAACCTTTGCACCGCCAATGATTGCAGTAAATGGTTTTTCTGTTTGGTGCATTACTTTTTCTGCACTGTTTACTTCTGCTTCCATTAGTA
>JAYUJS010000626.1:0-1929 GCA_043765095.1 Ferruginibacter sp. | reverse complement strand
TTGCTATACCCTCAATATTTTTATTAATAAAAAATTATAAAAAAATACCTACTATACACAAAGAAGAAAGTACAAACTCACGAGAGTTTTGGATGTTTATTGGATCGCTGGTTTTATTTTTAAGTGCCATTTTCATTATTGCTAAAACTTCTGTACCTGTATTTAATAAAATTTTTAATACAAAAATAGCTCCGCCAGAAGATGTAGAATTTGGTTATAACAAAGTACTAATGTTAGTTACAATTATAATTGGATTACTTACAGCAGTAACACAGTATTTAAAATATAAAGATACCAATGCTACATATTTAGTTAAAAAAATTGCAGTGCCCACTGTTATTGCATTTATTGCTATTTTTTTAATGTATTTTATTTATCCTTTTACTTATTATAAACATGGTAATGGGTTTTTATTAGCTATTTATGTAGCTGCATTTGCTACCATTTACTCATTTGTTGCAAATGCAATGTACATTTCTACAATACAAAAAGGTAAGTTGTTAAAAGCAGGAAGCCCTATTGCACATGTAGGTTTTATGCTAATGATTGTTGGTATGCTTATATCATCTGCCAATAAAGAAGTAATAAGCAATAGCGCTGCCAATGGTATTGTACAACCTGTAAGTGGTAAGGACCCGATGACAAAACAAGAGGATAACCCAAAAGAAAACCTTACACTACTTAGAGAAATACCTACAATGATGGGTGGGTATAGTGTTACTTTTTTAAGTGATTCTTTAGGAGAAGAAAAAGGTAGAAAATATTATAACTTAAATTTTAAGAAAAAAGAAGGCTCAATATCTAGCGAAGAATTTATGCTAAAGCCAGATGTGTATATGATGAAGGATAATAACATGAGTAGTAATCCCGATACAAAATCATATTTACTAAAAGATATTTTTACATACGTTTCTTATGCCGTAAATAAAGCCGATATAGAAGATACTTTTAGTTTTAAAGAAATAACCATGGCTATTGGTGATACTGCATTTTATAGCAATGGTTATTTTGTATTAAACAATGTAGAAAAAGATAAGACAAAGATGAAAACTCAAATTAGTGCTGAACAAATAGCATTAATGGCTGATATTCGTATAACCTCAAAAGATAGTTTGCATTTTAATGCAAAACCGATAATACTTGTAGATAATATTGGAATAATAAATGTAGATGATACAATTTATCCTCAAAATTTGTATGTACGATTTGCTGGTGTAGCCGATAAGCAAAAAATAAAAATTGGTATAAAAGAATCCGATAAATTTATAGAATACATTACTGTGAAAGCTTATGTATTTCCTTATATAAATTTAGTTTGGCTTGGCTTGGTTATAATGGCCATTGGTATGTTGCTTAGCATGCTGCAAAGAGGTAATTTTACAAAAATACAATCTGTTATAATATTGATACTTTCTACTGCATTTGTATTTTATATGTTTTTGTTGGCAAATGGGTAGGTGGGTGTTTTTTTTAAGCGTAGGTTAATTAGTTTTTTTAAAAATAGTCGTTATATATTTATACCTATTGTTTATATAGATAAAATAAACTTTATTTGTAATATTAACAATTTATTGAGTTCTAAGGAGTTCAAATAAAATGGAATAGGCTCTATAACTACTAAAACTAATTGCATGAAACTACACCGTTTTATGTTTATTTTACTGGCACTTATACTGCACGCAGCCCACTGCTATGGGCAGCAAGATACTTTAATACCTACCCTGCCAAATATTACAGCAGTACCGCTAA
The DNA here is from genome assembly GCA_043765095.1 of Ferruginibacter sp. Taxonomy (GTDB): domain Bacteria; phylum Bacteroidota; class Bacteroidia; order Chitinophagales; family Chitinophagaceae; genus Ferruginibacter. The sequence continues at coordinate 180 of JAYUJS010000626.1, read as the reverse complement.
AATTTATTAAACAAACCAACGATAAGATAGATAAATACAGCAACCGCATAACCAGCAAAACCGAAAAAACACTTACCAAACTAGCCAAGTGGGAAAATAAAATAAAAAATCTTTTACAAAAAGCAGACCCACAAACTGCAGAAACATTATTTGGTAACGGCAGCATGAGTTTTACTGTAA
>JAYUJS010000625.1:0-1929 GCA_043765095.1 Ferruginibacter sp. | reverse complement strand
TGCTGCAGAAATTATCGGCTGGCAATCTATAGATGATTATGTTTTTCCGAAAGCTTGGGATGAATCGATTGGAAAAATTATTCAAGCAGCGTATAAGTCGAAGGTGTTGGAGAAGGAGTTTAAGATGGAGTTAATGTAGGTGAAAGTAAAGTTCGTGAGATAAGAACCATTGTGATGGGATGATTATGTTTTCCCAAAAGAATGCGATACTTCTATTGTAAAAATTATTCAAACGACGTATAAGTCGAAAGTATTTGAGGAGGTCTTTAATATGGAATTGGTTTAGTTTAACTAAATGAAAAAATGAAAGAATGGTTCGTGCCCTACAACCGGCTTTAAAAAAACAATATGACAGAATTAAATAAATATTCAAAAACAATAACGCAAGATGAAACACAACCTGCTGCGCAAGCCATGTTATATGGCATTGGCTTAACAGAAAATGATTTGAAGAAAGCACAAGTAGGTGTGGTAAGCATGGGATATGATGGCAACACGTGCAATATGCATTTAAATGATTTGGCAAAGTTGGTGAAGCAAGGTATATGGGATAATGATTTGGTGGGTTTAATTTTTAATACCATTGGCATAAGCGATGGTATAAGCAATGGCACGGATGGTATGCGTTACAGCTTGGTGAGTAGAGATATTATTGCGGATAGTATTGAAGCAGTTTGTGGTGGTTTTTATTATGATGGATTGGTTGCACTGCCAGGTTGCGATAAAAATATGCCGGGTTCTATAATGGCCATGGGAAGGCTGAACCGCCCATCAATAATGGTTTATGGTGGAACAATAGCTGCGGGGAATTATAAAGGAGAGGAATTAAATATCATATCTTCTTTTGAAGCATTGGGAAAAAAAATTGCTGGCACTATTACGCCAGAAGATTTTAAAGAAGTAATAAAACACAGTTGCCCTGGCGCAGGTGCATGCGGTGGCATGTACACAGCCAATACAATGGCGAGTGCTATTGAGGCATTGGGAATGAGTTTGCCATACTCTTCTAGTAACCCTGCATTGAGCGATGAAAAGAAAAAAGAGTGTTTGGATGCAGGTAAGGCTATAAAATTATTGCTAGAAAAAGATATAAAGCCAAAAGATATTATGACACGTAAGGCATTTGAAAATGCGATTACCATCATCATGATTTTTGGTGGAAGTACAAATGCGGTGTTGCATTTAATTGCCATGGCAAAAAGTGTGGATGTGGAATTGAGTATTGATGATTTTCAAACTATAAGCGATAAAACGCCCGTGCTTGCTGACTTTAAGCCAAGCGGAAAATATTTAATGCAAGAGTTGCATGCACATGGTGGTGTGCCAAGTGTAATGAAATATTTATTAGAAAAAGAATTATTGCATGGTGATTGTATAACGGTAACAGGAAAAACAGTTGCTGAAAACTTGAAAAATATTAAGACGTTGGATTTTGATGCACAAAAAATAATTTATCCATTAGAGCAACCATTAAAAGCTACTGGTCATTTACAAATACTCTATGGCAACCTTGCAGAAAAAGGAAGTGTAGCAAAAATAAGTGGTAAAGAAGGTGAGCGATTTGAAGGAACTGCGAGAGTATTTAATGGTGAGAAAGATTTGGTACAGGGCATTAGTAATGGCAGCGTAAAAAAAGGGGATGTAGTGGTAATAAGATATGAAGGACCAAAAGGTGCACCCGGAATGCCAGAAATGCTAAAGCCTACAAGCGCCATTACTGGTGCAGGTTTGGGAAGAGATGTGGCATTAATTACAGATGGAAGATTTAGCGGCGGTAGTCATGGTTTTGTGGTGGGGCATATTACACCCGAAGCATTTAATGGTGGGTTAATAGCATTGGTAGAAGATGAAGATATTATAGAAATAGATATTGCTACAAAAAAAATGACATTGAAAGTGAGTGAAGAAATAATTACCGAGCGAAGAAAA
>JAYUJS010000624.1:0-1935 GCA_043765095.1 Ferruginibacter sp. | reverse complement strand
TCATCATTAAACCATCTATTTCTGTTTGGGCAAATGATTTTAAAGTGATGAATATGGTGAGTATTAGTATTATTTTTTTCATTTTTTAAATTTTAATTTATCCAATACAAAAATTCCAATTTTTGTTCCCATTATATTTCCTGCATCGTTGTCATGCCTAAAATGTATGCCGCCATACAAACGAGATAGTGCAGCTTCTTTAGATGCTACTCTAAATGATTTAATAGTTCTTGCTTTTATACCAAACTCTAATTGTGATGTATCAGATAAAACAAGTTTATCGCCAAACCAAGCTGTCATTACCTCAGCAGCAGCAGCAGATATAGTTGCATGCCCGCTCGTGTATGATGGAAATGCTGGTGTTTGTATGTATGGTCTCCATGCATCTGTTATAAATTTATTGATAACGGTTTCGGGTCTTGCACAATTTGTTTTAAATTTTTCATCCCAACAACTTATAAAACCATCAAATAAACTGATAGCAGTTTGCGTGTATGCTGCTACGGTTGTATTAAAATCTGCCTTCGCTTCTTTAGCAGCAATACCTACAATATTCATCCAATGCCCTGGTGGCGAAAACTTTTTAGTAGCATAACTTGCATGTCCAACTACATTCATTTTAAAAGGATTATCGTCCCAGAAATCTGCAATAAGTTTTTGCTCTTCTGTCAAGCTATCACCGATATTTTTTACCTCTAATAATGCTTTGTAATAAATACTGCTTTTTTTTTGTATATCAAAAGAGGGTGGTGCTGTCGGTTGAAATTCTGCAGCGGAATCCAAAACCATTGTTCTTATTTCTCTCCAATGTGGTTCTAGTGATGAGGCATACATGGGTGGCGTAGGTATCCATCTACCATCAATATTTGTTTGTACAGAATACTTTTCAGCTGTTCTTGTTTGTGCATAATTATCTTTCTTACTCCAACGTATTATCATTGCCACCACCGAATCTGAGTAGGTAATTGTGTTTTGCAAAACATCATCGGGCATTCCCAAGCTGTCTGCTTTATATTTCAATTCTTCGTAATAAGCCATCATGCTTCCCTCGGGGAAAGTAACTGCGTTGCCTACTTTTGTAAAAGATAATAATGCGGCCAAAGAATAGTTTACTTCCTTACCTCCTTCGGGTATTGGCATTTGGGGCAAATGCTTTATTTGCATGTGCAGGCTATTAAAACTATTATCGCCTGCTGCCACACATTCGTATGCAGCTATATTTGCATACACATAATTTCTACTAGCAATTACGGGTGGAAAATTATTTTCCAACACCACATCATTCAATTGCTTTACTGTTTTGCAAAATAAAATGGGATTGCTAAACGCTATTTTATATTCGTTACTTTTTTGCTTGCATGCTACCATAGCACAAAGCATTACAGGCAATATTGCCTTTAATGATTTCATAAACTTTAAATTAATAAAAGAAAAAATAGTTACAAGAAATATGCAAAATATTCTGGAGGTTTCGCAGGTGTAAGTGATATGAATAGACTACTCAGTTTAGTATTTCTATTATTGAGTACAGAAGAAAGGTTTTTTATTTCTATAAAATCTAATTGAAATGAATAATGGTTTTGTACATATTCTGTTTGTGCAGATTTTAATATTTTTTGTACTGGGCTCTTGTGTTTCGAATTAGTATTTCCAGCCTCGGCATTGTTTTTTTCTATATTAGTTTTTGTTTCTTCTAAAACTGTTTTTGCTTCATTTGGTAAGCACATTAAATACAAAACATTGTTTTCAATTTTTCTTTTTACATATTGATAATGCACTCCTTTTATTGCCGTTTCACCATAAGCTGTTTCATATTCCTTATCGGATACATAAGGCATATTTAATGCTGTTTTAATTTCTACAAGATTATTCTCATCAAAAGTTTTCGTTTCTATGTTCGCCGCTAATTCTTTAGATACCTTCTTTTCCAAATAA
>JAYUJS010000623.1:0-1936 GCA_043765095.1 Ferruginibacter sp. | reverse complement strand
TAAGCTCTAAAGTAGTGGGAGAAATAGAAGGCAGAAAAAATTCTATTACCACTTTAGAAGAAAAAAACAAACAAAATGCTGAACTAATTCAAAAACTTACAGCAGAAATAAATGACAACACTCAAAAAGTAACATCGCTTAAAAAAGAAACGATAGATGAAGAAGCAAAAATAAACAACAATACAAATGGATACAACATTGCTTGTGGTGCAATGCTAGCAAAGCTAACAAGCGATATTCAAAAAATTAAAACATCTTTATAAAAATAAATTATGGAAACAAACATGTTCCCTGTAGCTACAAATGCGCAGGATAAATTAAAATCTTATTGGGAAAGACCAGGTGGTAAAGCGGGTATATTTATTGGCTTAGGGCTACTAGGCGTTATTGCTTATTTTGTAGTGCCCATTCTCACTACAATTGTTTGGAATACTTTAAACTTTGGTATTGCCTTAGTATGCTTGGGTGTATTTTTATATTGTGTTACACATCGAAAATTGAGGATGAGTTTGTTTTATTTATATGAAATAATGATGAAAAAATTGGTTGGTTTTGTAATAGAGCTTGACCCTTTTATTATAGCCGAAGATTATATTGGTGATATGGAAAAACAAAGAGAAACTTTGTACAACCAAAGCATAGATGTAGATGGGCAAAAAGAAAAAATAGACCTTAAGCTAAATGAGAAAGAGAAAGAAATGAACAACATGCTTGCAAAAGCAAAAGCGGCTAAGGACAACAATATGATGCCAGAGCTTGGCAATGCCACAAGGCAAGTGGCTCGTATAAATGAGTATATAAAACAACTTGCACCAATAAGAGACAGCTTAGCAAAAATTGGTGATTATCTTACAAAGGTTCATAAGAATAGTGGTTATCTTATTGAAGATGCAAAAAATGAATTGGAGCTAAAAAAGGATTTGTACAAGTCTGTAACAAGCGGCAACCAAGCGTTAAACTCTGCAATGAAAATTTTTAAGGGTGACCCTGAAAAGAAATTGATGGTAGAGCAAAGCATGGAATATTTGAAAGATGATATTGCAGGCAAACTAGCAAGCATGAAAAAAGCAATAAGCTACTCTACAGATTTTATGCGCAGCATAGATTTAGACAATGCTACGTTTGAAGTAGAAGGCTTAAAAATGTTAGAGGCTTATGACTCTGATAGCGAATTAAAATTAAATACTCAGCTATGGCAACCTACAAACACTCCAAATATGCCAGGCAAAGTAACTAGCAATTACAACGATTTATTAAACTAAGTAAAACAAAATACAATGTCAGTAAAAGTAAAAACATCCGGAAAGGTTGTAGGAATATTATTAATTCTAGGAGGGTTATTTGCCGCTAAAACATTTTGGTGGGATAAACGACCAAAGGAAGCAAAAACATCAACAGAAATTGGTAAAGTAGTTTTGCCAGATGAACCTCAAGCATCGCTACAAGGCAGTGCAAGTGTAAAAATTCCATTGCCGAGTGCAGAGCCAAGTGCTAATGGTGGTACAAAAATAAGATGGGAAGTAATGGCATGGAACTCACAGTTTCCATTGATGTATGCAAATGGCGGAGCCCTTACTACCAAAGGCTCTATGATAGATAAAGCTAAAATGCAAATTAATATTGTACGACAAGATGATTGTAATAAATCTATAGCAGATATTGTAAAGTTTGCACAAGATTATAAAAATAATCCTAATGCAGAAGGCGTATTTGCTTCTTATATGGGTGATGGTATGCCTGCATTTTTTGCAGGGCTTAGTAAAGAGCTAGAACCACTTGGACCAGAGTACCAACCAGTAGCTTTTTATGCTATGGGCAAAAGCTATGGGGAAGATAAATTGATGGCGCCGCAAAGTTGGAAGACCAACCCTAGAAGTGCTATTGGTAAAACGGTAGCTTGTTATTTAAGAGATGGTGATATGAATATTTTATTAAA
>JAYUJS010000622.1:0-1942 GCA_043765095.1 Ferruginibacter sp. | reverse complement strand
AGCTCACCCTTTATCCCTAAAAAATCTATTTTTAAAACCCTGTCTTTTTTTGGTCCACTTACAGATATTTTTCCAAAATTTTGTGCTTCCACCAATGTGCCTGCTACCCTGCTAGGGTTGTTTTTTTCTGCGCCAAAAGGCTTGCTCACGCCAGATGTGTAGGGCGAAATAGTAATGTCATACAATGGATAAAAATTAGGCAATTGCATTTTTATTACTTCGCTATGATGCCTATCGCCAGTAAAAAATAATACGCCTTTTATTTTTTGTGTAGTTATAAAATTTAATAATTCATTGTATTCATAACTATAGTTTTTCATGCCTTCGTAAGGGTTTAATGGATTTAAAACTTGGCTACCTACAACTATAATTTTAAAGCTTGCATCACTAAATTGCAAAGCATTTTTTAACCATTCCATTTGCTGTGGTCCCAAAAAATGTTTACTAGCATCTGGCTTTCCGTTAGTGCTGTCTGGCATTTCGTCTTCACTTCTAAAATACCTTCCATCTGTCAAAAATAAATCTACGTCGCTATAACTTACTTTCGTGTAAATGCCTTTTTCTTCTTCACCATAGCTAGGGTTTAGCATATAATTTTTAAATATTTTTCTGCTTTCATCCTTTAAAATATAACTTTTTCCAGCATCGTTTGGGCCATAATCATGGTCATCCCAAATTGCATATTGTGGCATTGCTGCCATAAATTTTTGATACCAAGGTTGGCTTCTATCATGGGATGCACGGTAGTTTAAGCCCCATGTAGAGCTAAAGTCTACCTCACGAGTGTACCAGTTGTCGCCCATCCATACGTGAAAAGCAGCTGCTGTATTTGCCATGGTTTCAAAAATAGAAGAGTCGCCACCATAGCCTTTACCAGGGCGGTCGTACTTAGGCTCGTTTACGTATGCACAACTACCTGCGAGGAAGCTAAAGTCTGGTGCAGGTCTGCGCCATTGCCAAAGGTCTTGCGTGGTAAATGTTGTTGGAAAATTTGTTTTTATTTCCTTATCATCAATAAATATTCTGTAAGAATATGTAGTATTTATTTCCAACCCGTTAAGTTCAATTTTTATTGGGTTAAAATCTTTTCCTAATTCACCATTATATGATACAATATTTTCTTTGCCATTAGCAAAATATTTTACTAACAGCTTTTTTACATCTTTACTTACCTCTACCCATACCACCGCAGTGCGCATTTGTATATTACCTGCCCATGGACCACTTATTATTTTTTGCTGTTGTGCAAAAATGGTATTTAGCAACAATAAAAATGATAAAAAAAAGTATAATCGTTTCATATAAAAATATTTGGTCAAAAGTAAATCTTTCTTATGCCTAATAAAAAAAACCGTTGCAAATAAATGCAACGGTTTCGAATTGAATTCACCCCCATGAAAACAATTTTTGAAAATCACTTATAAAATGTAAATATGAGACTTTAATACCAATAAAACAATACTATAAACATGGTATTTTTATTAATTTTTTTATTTGGTCAGTTTTTTGTTGTTTTTATGCCTATTTGCATCTCTAGTTGTTTTTTTTTCAATGTTTTTTTTCAAAGCATCGGTAAGATTTACCCCTGTTTGGTTTGCAAGGCAAATAAGCACCCACAGTATATCTGCCATTTCATTGCCTAAATCTTCACTTTTGTCTGTTTTTTTGAAAGATTGTTCTCCATAAGTGCGTACCATAAGCCGAGAAAGTTCACCAACTTCTTCCATTAAAATGCCAAGGTTAGTTAGTTCGCTAAAATATTTTACCCCAATGGTTTTTATCCATTCATCTACTTTTTGTTGGGCTTCGTTTATGGTAATATCTGTCATTAAGTTTATTTAATTTGTTTTATAACATCAGCAAAACTCTTTATTCCAATTGTAAATTTAGTGTAGTTCAAACTTCGAAAAAAAACAAATGTCAGCCTTTGATTGTTAAATGC
>JAYUJS010000621.1:0-5142 GCA_043765095.1 Ferruginibacter sp. | reverse complement strand
ATTAAAATTTGAAGTATTACTTATTTTCCACCACTCATTTTAGCTTCTATGCTGAGGGTAGCATGTGGTACTGCTCTAAGTCTTGCTTTGTCTATCAGTTTGCCAGTTATTCTACATACACCATACGTTTTATTTTCAATACGCATTAGTGCTTTTTCAAGATGGTCAACAAATGTAATTTGACGGCTCGCCATTTGGCTTAGTTGCTCTCTTTCCATACTCAAACTTCCATCTTCCATAGTCATGTAACGCCCATCACTATCATCTCCCCCAGTATCATCTTTGCGAGTAATTAAACCCTGTAAATAAGCTAATTCTTTTTTGGCAGAACTTAGTTTACGTTGTATTAATTCTTTAAACTCCATCAAATCTGAATCACTATACATTACTATAGTGGCACCTCTATCTACAGGTGCTTTATCTAATACAGACTTTGTAAAATCAGGCTCGTACTTAAGTGCTGTTTTGGTATTTATTTTAGGCATTACCAAAGGTTTTTTTACTTCTGGTTTTGCAGGTGCCTTCGCTTTTTCAGATGCACTTTTTACTGCCATTGCTTTTTTTAAGGCTTTAATATGGTCAGGAGTTGGTTCTTTTACTACTGGTTTTGCTGCTGCTACTTTTACTGGAACAGCTTTGACCACTACTTTTTTCACTTCTATTTTTTTTGACAATGGTTTAGGTTGAGTTTTTTGTACAACAATTTTTTTAGCTGTCGGTTTTTGTGCAACTTTTGCTACTACTTTTTTTACTTCTTTTTTAGCAACTACATTCACAGGTTTTGCTTTTGCCACAGCTTTTTTTGCTACTGGTATTTTTGCTACTGGTTTTTTTGCCACAGGTTTTACTACTATTTTTTTAGCAGGAATTACTTTTTTTACTGAAACTGCCTTTTTAGCAACTACAACCTTCTTTACAGGTGCAGCTTTTTTCGATATCACTATTACCTTTTTAGGCTGCACAATTTTTTTAGTTGGTGGTACAACTTTTTTTGTAGCTACTTTTTTAGCTATCGGTTTTGCAGGTGCTTTTTTGGTTGCCATAATTATTTGCTAATTTTAGAAACGTTTACAGTTAAAGTAGATTCATTTACCTCAATTTTTATCCCTTCAATAATTAGAGGAATAAACTCAAGAGAATCTGCTAATATTTCGGCGCAAATGTACGTTTTATATTCCATTATTGATGCTTGTAGTACCCCATTTTCAGCTATTTGTACCAAAATACGGTCAGTTAGTTCAAAACCGCTGTCTTTACGTATTGTTTGTAACTTATTTACAAATTCACGAGCATTTCCTTCTTTTTGCAATTCATTAGTTATAGTTATATCTAATGCCACAGTTAAACTACCTTTAATAGCTATTTCGTAACCTGGTATTTCATCCGTTATTATATCTATATCTTCTGCATTTAATACTATTTGCTCATCATCCTTCGCTATTGTTTCGTCTTTTAATAAATAATTCCCTATCTGTACTTTTTCAATAGTTTCATCATCCATTTTCTCTATTTCGGTAGCTGCCCATTTCATTTTTGTCCCAAGGCGCTTACCTAAGGTTTTAAAATTGGCTTTAGCCTTCTTGCGAATGAAATCATTATCTGCGGCCAGTATTTCTATTTCTTTGATATTGGTTTCAATTTTTATGATATGTTCTATCATCTTTATATTAGCAATCATTTCAGCATCTTGCGCCGGTATAAATATTTTTTGTAGTGGTTGGCGTACTTTTATGTTTACTTTTTTGCGAAGCGATAATACCAAAGAAGATGCATCTTGTGCCAATTGCATTCTTTTTTCTAAAGCTGTATTTATTACTGATGCATCAGAAACGGGGTACAAACTATGGTGTACCGAAGCGTCTTCCATTCTACCTGTAATATTGTTTAAATTACTGTACAACCAGTCTCCAAAAAATGGTGCAATTGGTGCTATCAATTTACTAATTGTTTCCAAGCACTCATACAAAGTTTGGTAAGCTGCTATTTTATCATGCTCATATTCTCCTTTCCAAAACCGACGGCGACATAAACGCACATACCAATTGCTCAATAAACTATCTACAAATTCTTCTATAGCCCTGCCTGCTTGCGTAGGTTCGTAGGCATCAAAATTTCCCGTTACAACTTTTATCAAACTATTTAAAGAAGATAAAATCCATTGGTCAATTTCTGGACGCTCATTTAAAGGAATGTATTTTTCTTTAAACGTAAATGAATCTACATTGGCATACAATGCAAAAAACTGATAGGTATTATATAGTGTACCAAAAAATTTGCGTTGTATTTCTTGTATGCCTGCTTCATCAAATTTCAAACTATCCCATGGGCTTGCATTGGTTATCAAATACCAACGAGTGGCATCTGCTCCGTAAGTATCAATTGTTTTAAAAGGATCAACAATATTCCCTAGCCTTTTACTCATTTTTATGCCATTCTTATCCAATACCAAGCCATTGCTCACCACTGTTTTGTAAGCCACACTACCAAATAATAAACTACCTAATGCATGCAGTGTATAAAACCAACCACGGGTTTGGTCTACACCTTCTGCTATAAAATCTGCAGGGAAAGCCGCATTTTCTACTCCGCCAAAAAGTTCAGAATTTTTGTCCTTCGCATGATATTTCCAAAAATTTTCTGTGCTTAGTTCGCCATATTCATTAGAGCTTGCATCGGGCAAACCCCATTGTGCATAAGGCATAGAGCCGCTGTCGAACCAAACGTCTATAAGGTCTGCTACACGTTTCATTGGTTTGCCTTTTGGGCTCACCAAAATAATATCATCCACATAAGGCTTATGTAAATCGAAGATATTTTGAGTTGAAATATTTTTTCGTATTTTTACATTAGATAAGCCTGCTCCCACTTCATCACGACTAAATGTAGGGGTGAAATGCGTAGAGGTGTTGGTTGTACAAAACTCCTCACTATCATCAGGTTTATTTATTTTCCAACCCGTAAGCAACCAAATTTCTTCGTTGCCAAATTTGTCCTCACTTAATACTGCTTCATAACCATCTTTCTCAATATGAATTGTTTTTTTAACGTCTACCGTTTTAACAACTTTTCCTGTTACAATTGTTTCAATCAATTTTAAAATTACATCGTATCCATCAAAACCCTCAGCAAATCTTTTTGATACGATGTGAGATAAACCATTTCCCCCTTTATAATTTTTTGTTACATCACCAACTTCACCAAAGTATAATCCAATATTACCAACATCTTTTCTAAAAATACCGTTACATATTTCAGATTTATTTAGCAGCGCATTTTTTAAACTCTTTAATCCAAAATAAATATTTTTTCTATATTGAAATATTTCTAACCAATTTGCATTTAAGGTATTGCTTATGTTTCCTGTAGCAATACTTTTTTCTATTTCATAAATTAATTCTTCAATACTTCCAATGCACATTTCCTCATCTCCATCTTCGGTTTTCCAAATAGGCAATGGTGTTCCCCAAAAGCGACTACGACTAAGGTTCCAATCCACCATATTTTCCAACCAATTTCCAAATCGCCCAGTACCTGTACTTGCAGGTTTCCAATTAATGATTTTGTTTAGCTCCACCATTTTATCTTTTGCAGCAGTAGTTTTTATAAACCATGCATCAAGCGGGTAATAAATAATTGGCTTATCAGTACGCCAACAATGTGGGTAACTGTGTTCATATTTTTCTACTTTAAACGCACGGTTTTCGTATTTTAGTTTTACAGAAATATCCACGTTTACATCCACATAATCTTTGTCGTCTTTATAGTTTTTTACATAGCGCCCACTAAAATCTCCACATCCATCTACAAATTTTCCTTCTCTATCTACTAGGGTTAAAATACCCAAATTATTTTTCTTACCTACACGATAATCATCTGCACCAAATGCAGGTGCAGTATGTACAATACCAGTACCATCTTCAGTAGTTACAAAATCGCCGAGTATTACTTTAAAAGGCTGTGCGCCTGGTGTTATTTCTTGTATTTTTTCTAGGGTGTTTGCTTCGCTTGATAGTAGCTGTTCATATTGTAACCCATCTAATTCACTTCCCTTAAACGCTGTAATTATTTTCCAAGGAATAATTTTATCCGTTTCTTTGTAATCAGCAAAATCTCTATCTTTCCCTTCTTCTTTTAAATATTTCCCTACAAGATTTTCCGCAAGAATAATATTGTTTGGTAAATATGTATACGGGTTAAATGTTTTTACCAATACATAATCAATATTTGGCCCAACAGTTAATCCAAGGTTAGAAGGTAATGTCCATGGGGTAGTTGTCCATGCCATAAGAAATATTTCAACCTCTTCAGATTTATTTTCTAACTGCTCCCTTAAAAGTTCATATAATTTTACAATTCGCAGGCTTTTTGAAGCAGTTTCTATTGTAGGAACAATAGCCTTAAACATAACAGTAGCACTAGTATCCTTCACATCCTTATACGTACCCGGCTGGTTAAGCTCATGGCTGCTTAAGCCAGTACCCGCAGCTGGTGAATAGGGTTGTATGCTCACACTCTCGTACAAGTAATCTTTTTTATACAATTGGCTCAAGCACCACCATAATGTTTCAATATAATTGTTTTCAAACGTTACATAAGGTTTTTCAAGGTCTACCCAATAGCCCATTTTTTGAGTAATATCGTCCCACTTATCTTTAAACTGCATTACAACTTCACGGCATTTTTTATTATAATCTTCTACCGATATTTTTTTACCAATGTCTTCTTTGGTAATGCCAAGCATTTTTTCTACACCAAGTTCTATTGGCAAGCCATGCGTATCCCATCCACCTTTTCTTTTTACTTGAAAACCTTGCATGGTTTTATAACGGCATACCAAATCCTTTAGTGTACGGCTTATTACATGGTGTATGCCTGGCATACCATTGGCACTTGGCGGCCCTTCATAAAATACAAAAGGTGTTTTGCCTTCACGCAGCTCCACACTTTTTTTAAAAGCATCTGTAGTAGCCCATTTTTGCAATATTTCTTCACTTATATTCGGAAGATTTAGTTGGCCATAAGTTTGATATCCCACACTCATCTGGTATTTATTTATTTTTAGTTGGCGAAGTTACTTAAATCCATGGGTTTTACCCATGGTTATGCAAAGTCAACCCCGTTGGGGTTGGTAGTGTTAAGAAA
>JAYUJS010000620.1:0-5151 GCA_043765095.1 Ferruginibacter sp. | reverse complement strand
GTTTGGGACTATTTTCTATTTTAAAAAACACATTCTGCCCACGCTTAGATAGTGCCATAGCTTCTGCTAAATCTAACCCACCAAACTCTGTAATATCCGCACCTGCCACAAAAGCTTTTGCACCAGCACCTGTTACTATTGCAGATTTTATTTCATCGTTATTCAATACCTCCGTCATAGCATCATCTAAATCTGTAAACACGTTTTTGTTTAAAGCATTTAATTTATCAGGTCTATTAATGGTTATAATAGCTGTACCGTTTTCAATACTAAAGAGCAACGTTTCAAAATTCATACATAATTTTTTGTAATTTCGAAGATAACACTTTTAATAAAGGGTTTCCAACCTTTTCTGAAAAAATAAAATGAAAGCTGGTAAACCTAACTAAAATTTAAAATTCATATACTTCAATAACTTCGCAGCATGACATTGCTAAACATTATTACATACATGGGTACATTTGTATTTGCACTAATGGGTGCGCTAAAAGCTAGAAAATTTAAAATGGATATTTTTGGTGGTCTTGTAGTGGCATTTGCAACTGCCTATGGTGGCAGTACTGTTAGAGATTTACTTATTGGTGTAAAACCTGTAAATTGGGTAAATGATTATTTCGCTCTCGGGCTTGTACTCGCAGGTGCTGTTATAACTTTTGTGGTAAAAGAAGGGGTAAATAAATTTAGTAAAACAATTTTTTTTACAGATGCTTTAGGTATTGGTTTATTTACTGCTGCTGGCATTGAAGTATCGCTGCGTTATGGTGTTAACGATGCTTATGCACTTATTATGGGCGTAATATCTGCTACATTTGGTGGACTTATAGCAGATATATTTTGTAATGATGTACCCAATCTTTTTAAAAAAGGTGAGTTATATGCTACTGCTTGTGCAATAGGTGGTGTTTTTTATTTGTTACTTAAAAATACAGCCATTCATAAAGATGTAAACTTAATTATTTGTGTGTTGACGGTGCTTTTTATCCGAATTTATTCAAAAAGAAAAAGGCTGCAATTGCCTAACATTTAAAAAATCATTACTGCATTTTTTTCAGGATTACTTAGCTTGGTACTTTGTCTTTTGCCACCAACTGTTACATGTATTAATCCCATTTGTTCTTTCTTATATTCGTACAACAATTCGTTTGTAATATTTATTTTTTTTAAGGATGGTATATTTATTATTTCAAAATAACTATAAATACCTTCTTCTATTTTTTCGTAGCCAATAAATTTTAAAAATGTTACTTTTCCATCTACAGTTATTTTTAAATGCTTTTGTATGTAATCATTTACTAAATTATCCATAGTTATTTTTTGCTTTGCATCTAATAAATCTATTTTTATTTTATATGCAGTACGTAACGCTTTTTCAAAATCATCTGTAAATATTTTGCAACTTAATTCTAATGTTTTTTGTTTTAGATTATGTTCAATTTCTGTAACAGTTACAAATAGTGGATGGTATACTTTATTTGGCTTTGCCTTAAAACTAAGGCTGGATAATAAAAAACATTTTAATATAAATGGGTACATTATTTTATTTATTATTTTAATGAATATTATTGCAATGAGGTTAAATTAAAGATTACAAAGTGGCTGATGGAGCTCTGCCACTATTCTACGCCGCTATGGATGTTCTACCCACAGCTAAAATTTAACAGCATTGATTTACATTTATCAATAGACGAAAGTACAGCAATATTTCTTTATGAACGATTTAGCATTTTATTTTAAAGAGGGTTGGCAGCATATTATTAGCATCGATTCTTTAGACCATCAACTTTTTATAGTAGCACTTACTACCACTTATTTATTAAAAGATAGGAAAAAAACACTAGTGTTAGTTACTGCTTTTACTATTGGGCATTCGCTTACGCTTGCGCTTAGTGTGTATAATATAGTACTTGTAAATAGTAAGTGGGTAGAATTTTTAATTCCATGTACCATAGCATTAACAGCCATTATTAATGTTGTACAAAAAAATATTTCTACAACAAATATTAATATCAAATATTTTTTAGCTTTATTATTTGGGCTTATACACGGGCTAGGCTTTGCCAATACTATTCGTTTTATGCTAGCAAAAGACCAAACGATTGGCTGGAGTTTGTTTGGCTTTAATATTGGGTTAGAAGTTGGGCAAATTGTAATCGTTTCTGCGCTTTTAATATGCAATTATTTAGCAATAAACTTTATAAAAATAAAACAAGTCAACTGGATTTATTTTTTTAGTGCTATAACTTTTATATGGGCGGTAAAATTTGCGTTGGAAAGAATACCATAAAAATTTATCTTTACTATAACAATAATAATAATCAAAAACTTAAAATGAAAAAATTTATTCTTTTTCTTTTATGCACAACTGTAATTTTTAACAGCTTTGCGCAAGACACAAAAAATAACCCTAGCAGCAACCATGGAAATAGGTTTGAGCAATTAGGCACTATTTTACCCACGCCCAATGAATATCGTACTGCTAGTGGAGCGCCAGGGCCGAAGTACTGGCAGCAGCGTTGTGATTATGACATTGTATGTGAGCTTGATGAACCAAACAGAAAATTGACGGGTAAAGAAACGCTTACTTATTTTAATAACTCACCAGATAATCTTACTTACTTGTGGTTACAGTTAGATGAAAACGAGCATAGTTCTGTAAACAATTCTGGCTACCAAAGCAGCAATGGTATGCAAAAAAATATTACTGAGCAAGATATAACGAGACTTACTACAGGTAAATTAGATAAAGAATATGGAGATAACATTACAAAAGTAACAGATGCACTTGGTGCTTCGTTAAAGTATACCATCAACAAAACGATGATGCGTGTGGAGTTGCCTCAAACATTAAAACCAGGACAACAATTTATTTTTAAAATAGATTGGAATTACAATATTATTGAAAAAGGAAAATACGGTGGTCGTGGTGGCTTTGAATATTTCCCCGAAGATAAAAATGATATTTTTACGATTACACAATGGTTTCCTCGCTTGTGTGTGTACAGTGATAACCAGGGCTGGCAAAATCATCAATTTGCAGGTACGGGTGAATTTACACTTACATTTGGAAACTACAAAGTAGCAATGACAGTACCTGCAGACCATGTAGTAATGGCAACTGGGGAATGTCAAAACTATGCAGCAGTACTTTCGACTGCACAAAATGCAAGATGGGCAATAGCACAAAATGCAAAAGAACCTACGGAAGTTGTAACTCTTGCTGAAGCTAAAACTAGAGAACTCACAAAATCTACCCAAAAGAAAACATGGATTTTTAAAGCCGCTATGGTACGTGACTTTGCATGGGGTAGTAGCCGAAAATTTGTGTGGGATGCAATGCCTGCTTTTGTGGAAGGTAAAAAAATTATGTGTATGAGTGGATATGCAAAAGAAGCATATGGTTTATACAGAAAATTAAGTACTCGTGCAGTGGCACATACTATAAAAACCTATTCAAAATTTACAATACCATACCCCTACCCTATTGCACAAAGCATAGAAGCATCTAACGGTATGGAGTATCCAATGATATGTTTTAATTATGGTCGTACAGAAAAAGATGGCACATACAGCGAAGGTATAAAAAATGGAATGCTAGGTGTAGTTATACATGAGGTTGGGCATAACTTTTTTCCGATGATAATAAATAGTGATGAACGCCAATGGAGTTGGATGGATGAAGGCTTGAATACCTTTGTGGAATACTTAACAGAAGAATTATGGGATAATAAATTTCCGAGTAGCCGTGGCCCTGCTTATAAAATAGTAGATTATATGAAGCTACCAAAAGACCAACTTGAGCCTATAATGACCAATAGTGAAAACATAATTCAATTTGGTCCTAATGCTTACAGCAAGCCATGCACAGGATTAAACATTTTGAGAGAAACGATAATGGGTAGAGAAAATTTTGATTATGCATTTAAAGAATATGCACGCCGTTGGGCATTTAAACACCCCACGCCTGCTGATTTATTTAGAACAATGGAAGATGCTAGTGCAGAGGATTTAGATTGGTTTTGGAGAGGTTGGTTTTACAATACTGACCCTGTAGATATTTCGTTGGACACCGTAAGATGGGCAAACCTAAGTACAGAAGCTATGCCAGCACCAACAAGAACAAGTACTTCTACTAGCACTCAAAATGTACCTAAGCCAACCCTAGATAGTTTTGAAGATATTTCAAAAATAAGAAATAGGGAAGATAAAAAAATTGTGTTTGGTACAGATGCAGATGTAAATGCAAGAGATTTTTATTGGAACTATGCAAGAGATTTGGCCAAAGTGGATGAAACTCCTTTTACCATTACCTCACCTGCACCTATTGTAGACACATTTACTACAGAGCAAAAGCAAGCAATTGTAAATGGTAAAACTATGTATGAACTTACCTTTAGTAACAAAGGCGGTTTGGTAATGCCCATTATTATAGAGTGGACATACAAAGATGGTACAAAAGAAGTAGATAGAATAGGTGTAAATATTTGGCGTAAAAATGAAAATAAAGTAGTGAAAACTTTTATGAAAACAAGAGAAGTAGCGTCTATAAAACTAGACCCAATGCGTGAAACAGCAGACATAAATGAAAAAAATCAAAGTTGGAATATTGCCGAAGAGCCAAGTAAATTTCAATTATTTAAAGCTAGGGCAGGCGGTGGTAGAGGTGGTAGTAGTGGAAGTGGTAATGCAATGCAAAAGGAGATAAAATAAAATATAATTTAAAATATTTGTAAACGACTTCTATTTCTAGAAGTCGTTTTTTATTATTGCAATAAATAATACCAAATCTAAATTATTTTTAGTCCAAAAAGCAATGTCATTCTGAGCTTGTCAAAGCACTTACGTAAGCTTTAAAGCCGCCATCAACAAGCACATGCTGACATTTGTTATAATTTGATCATTGAACTAATTTATATTCATAAATGGCATAATATTAGTAAATATTTTTTACCCCACCACCTCTACATCATCTTCATGCACTAGCGCTGCATTTTTAAATCGTAGAATTATATTGGCACTTGTTACTACATCTTTTTGGCAATAAGTGGCTATGCGTTTTATATTAATTACTCGCTCTTCTGCAGTGCCATTGTGGTACAAATAACCAACCATACTACCATCTATATCATCTTTTGGCGAGGGCACGCCCATGGC
>JAYUJS010000619.1:0-5158 GCA_043765095.1 Ferruginibacter sp. | reverse complement strand
CATATTCCAATAATCTACAATCAATTTTACTTGTAAAAAATTCTATTCTACGCTTAGGTTTAAGCCCAATCTTTTTTGCTAGTTCTAAATTCCCCGTAAAGATGTACCCCATGTAGCCTTTACATTTTTTCTTCATATAATCCCCCATTAGCGCATACGTTTCTTCTAACTCAATCTCCTCTCCTAATCTATCTCCATATTCAGGATTAAAAATTATTACACTACCTTCTATTTCGGGCAAAGAGGTTTGTTGAAAATCGCACACTTCGTACATAAGCATATCCTCTACACCTGCCATGCCTGCATTTATTTTTGAAACATTTATTGCGTCTTCACTTATATCAGAAACTATAATTTTTAAAGATGAATTTTCTACAACCTGCGTTTCTATTTTTTCAAACTCGGTTTCATACATTTCTTTTTCAAAACCTTGCAAATGCATAAAAGAATAGTTGCTACGGTACAAACCAGGCACTCTATTGGTAGCCATTAATGCAGCTTCTATAGCTATAGTACCGGAGCCACACATGGGGTTTATAAAGGGTGTTTCTTTATTCCAATTAGTTGCATAAATTACACCCGCAGCCAATGATTCTAGCATGGGAGCTTTGCCAGGTATTTTTCTATATCCGTGCTTAGATAATGTTTCGCCAGATGTATCAATAAATATTTCAGCGGCTTCCTCTTTCCAATATAAGTGAATAACCACACCATTTAAGGTTGAGCCAGAGTCAGGTCTTGCACCCGTTTTATCTCTATACCTATCTGCAATGGCATCTTTCAATTTTACATTTGCAAATAAATTATTAGTAATAGTTTCATTGCTCACATTGCTACTTATAGAAAAATACCCCTCGGCTGGTATTATATTTTCCCACTCCAAATCCAATGATACTTTATAAATATCATCTGCATTTACAGCTCTAAATTCTTTTATAGAAAAAAGCACTTGGCTTGCGCAACGAAGATTAAGGTTTAGCTTAATGCAATCTTGCATAGTACCTTGTAGCTCTATACCCGTTTTAAAAATCCTAATAGGTGTATAGCCTAAATTTATAATTTCTTGTTGTAAATAAATAGATAACCGATTGCTACAAGTAATAATAATGCGGCTTGATGTATTGAATATTTTCACAACGCAAAAGTATTGGTAAATTGTTTAATTGTTCTATAGTTTTCTTATTGAACTTATAAACTAGCTGGCTAGCAGTTTATTTGTTTTGATACACATTTTTGCAAACTAGTATTCCATTCAAGGGTTTCAATGCCAAATACTGTTTCAATTTTTTGTAAATCAAGTATTGAGTAAGCGGGCCTAGCTGCGGGTGTGGGAAACTGAACTGTGCAAATAGGATTTACAATGCAGGTTGTATTTATTTGTGCAGCTACTTCTTTTGCAAAATCGTACCAACTTATATTTGCTTTATTACTGTAATGATAAATACCAGCAACAAAATTATTTTTATTAATAATGTGCATAATTGCCTCAGCCAAATCAAGTGCGTATGTAGGTGCACCACGCTGGTCAGCTACAACACTTATACTTTTTTTATCCTTCATTAAACGCATCATCGTTTTCACAAAATTATTTCCATATTCACTATACACCCATGAGGTTCGTATAATAATACTTGCAAAATTTTCTTTTATTGCATTCAATTCACCTTCCAGCTTTGTTTGTCCGTAAAAATTTACAGGGTTTGTTTTATCTTCTGGCTTGTAGGGCATATTTGCTAAGCCATCAAAAACATAATCAGTAGAAATATGAATGAATTGAGTGTTATATTTTTTACAAGTGTTAGCCAAATATCCGACAGCATTTGCATTTACTTCCATAGCTAAAGCACTTTCTATTTCGGCTTTATCTACGGCTGTATATGCAGCACAGTTTACACATACATCAATTTTATTTTCTTTAAAAAATAAATTTACTGCATTGTCATCTGTTATTTGTAAACTATTTCTATCTGTAAATAAAAAAGCATACTGAGAATTTGAATTTGATAATGCCTGAAAGCATTGCCCTAGTTGCCCATTAGCGCCTGTAATTAATATTGTTTTTTTTTGCGACATTAAAATTGAAAATTATTTTTACAATTTTCAAAAGTGGGTTGTGCTAAATCTTTAGCAGAAATAATTTCCTCTCCTTTTTCTATTTGCCAATCAATATTTAAAGATCCATCATTGTACAACAATCCTCCTTCCGCTTCTTTGTTATAAAATGCATCGCATTTATAAAATACATCTGCAGTAGGGCTAAGTACGGAGTAGCCATGCGCAAAGCCTTGAGGTACTAATAATTGTTTTTTATTAAGCCCTGTAAGTTCTATAGAAAATGTTTTACCAAACATAGGTGAGTCTTTTCGCAAATCTACCACTACATCTAATATACTGCCATGCAATACTCTTATAAATTTTGTTTGCGCATGCGGTGCTAACTGATAATGTAAACCTCTAATAACCCCATAGCTTGATTTTGCTTGGTTATCTTGTACAAATTTAATATCAACTCCATCTGCTATGCAAGTGTTGGCATTATAACTTTCATAAAAATAACCTCTATCATCTTCAAACACGGTTGGTTCAAAAATTAATAAATCGGGAAAGTCTGTTTTAATAAATGGCATAAATAGTTAATAATTTTTAATGAACAATTAATAATGTTTTGACTTTAAAGTCTTTTCAAATAATGAGTTTATTACGAATTAATGGAATTATAAATTAATAATTATTCATTTTTTATTATCATAGAGTTCTTTAAAAAATTGAATGGTCTCTACTAGTCCACCTTCAAACTTTTTGGTAGGAGCATAGTTCAATAAATTTTTTGCTAAAGAAATATCTGCCAATGAATCTCTAATATCTCCTGCTCTTTCTTCTCTATGCGTAGCTAGCCAGTTACTTCCTACATTTTCTTTACAAATATTATATAAATAATTTACAGTGAAATTTTCCCCTAATGCTACATTATACACTTTGTTTAACGCTTCTGCATTTTGTGTGAGCATTCCTTTTACATTTATCTGAACAGCATTATCTACAAAAGTAAAATCTCTGGTTTGTTCACCATCGCCATTTATGTAAACTGGTGTTTCTTTCATTATACCTTTTACAAAAAGCGGTATTACTGCAGCATAAGCTCCATCAGGATCTTGCCTTGGCCCAAAAATATTGAAATACCTAAAGCCCATTACTTTTAAGCCATATACATCCGCAAATATTTGCGCATACAATTCATTCATTTTTTTTGTAGCTGCATAAGGTGATAAGCATTTACCAACTTTAGATTCTAGCTTTGGCAATGTAGGTTCATCTCCATATACAGATGAGGAAGATGCGTAAACAAATTGTTTTACTTTATTATCTACAGCAGCCTTTAGCATATTTACAAAGCCACCTACATTTACTTCATTAAAATAAACTGGCTCTTTTATAGACCGAGGTACTGAACCCAATGCTGCTTGGTGGCTCACGTAATCTACAGCTTCGCAAGCTTTTTGGCAAACAGCTATATCCCTAATATCACCTTGTATAAATTCAAAAGCAGGATATTTTTTTAATACTTCAATGTTACTTTCAAAACCATTTACCATATTATCAAGCACACGAACTTTGGCCGCACCATGCTTTAATAAATATTGAGCCAAGTGCCCTCCAATAAAACCTGCGCCACCTGTTACTAAAAATGTTTTATCTGCTAAACTTCCTTCGTGAAATAGTTCCATATTAATATTTAAGACTTTCAAAATGAAAAGTACTAAAGTTTTTTCTGTGGGAGATTTAGGGAGCTTTGTTAAAGGCTCTTATAAGCCCTACTCTTTATCCCATTTCTATAAGTTCCTTTCAAATCAAATATCAATGCTTCCTTTTTTGACATTGAAACAAAATAAGCATCATCATATTTTGCATAATTTGCATGAGGTACAGCTACTATAATAGCATCATAACTAATCCCTATATTTTCAGATAATCCAAATCCGTACTCATGTAGTAATTCTTCACTGCTTGCATGAGGGTCAGTAATATCTACATTCAATGAAAATGATTTTAATTCTTTCACCACGTCAGCCACTTTGCTATTTCTAATATCACTTACATTTTCTTTAAAAGTTGCTCCCATTACTAGTACTCTTGCTTCTTTTATATTGCCATTGTTTTGTATAATGTGTTGCAATACTTTTTTAGCTACATAGCCCGCCATTCCATCATTTATATTTCTACCAGCCAGTATCACCTGGCTATCGTACCCAAGCTCTTTAGATTTGTAAGTAAGGTAGTAAGGGTCTACACCTATGCAATGCCCCCCTACAAGCCCAGGCTGAAATTTTAAAAAATTCCATTTTGTACCAGCAGCTTCTAATACTTCAAAAGTATTAATGCTCATTTTATCAAAAATAATGGAGAGTTCATTCATCAATGCAATGTTTAAATCTCTTTGTGTGTTTTCAATAATTTTTGCAGCTTCTGCTACTTTTATAGACGATGCTCTGTGTACACCTGCTTTTACTACTAGTTCGTACACTTTTGCTATTACATCAAGGCTTTCATCATCACAACCACTTACTACTTTTATTATAGATGTGATGGTATGTTCTTTATCGCCTGGGTTTATACGCTCTGGTGAGTAACCAATTTTATAATCTGTTACCATATCAAGCCCTGATATTTTTTTAATAACTGGTACACAATCTTCTTCAGTACAACCAGGGTAAACGGTACTTTCATACACTACATAATCTCCTTTTTTTATAACCTTACCTATCGTTTCACTAGCACGCAGCACGGGTGAAAGGTCAGGTATGTTATGCTCATCTACAGGTGTAGGCACAGCTACAATAAAAAAAGTTGCTTCTCTTAATACATCTAGGTCGTTTGTAAATTCTATTTCACAATCATTAAATGCACTCGACTCTAATTCCTTACTAGGGTCAATTTTATTTTGCATCATTTTTACTCGTTCTGCATTAATGTCAAAGCCTATAACTTTTATTTTTTTTGCAAATTCTAATGCAATTGGTAAGCCTACATAGCCGAGACCTATTACAGCTAGTTTTTGTTTTTTTTCAACTAAGTATTGGTACATTGTTTATTTAATTGTGTAATAAATATTCTTCTATAAATTTTTTAAAGGTTAATATAGGTAGTTTGGAAAATAAAA
>JAYUJS010000618.1:0-5198 GCA_043765095.1 Ferruginibacter sp. | reverse complement strand
AAGGCAAGTATAGCTTTGTCTTTTTTATCGAGCGAAAAAACCTCCGTAGCCGTTTCGTCTTTTACAAGTTGTTTTGCCATAAATAAAAGTATTTTTATGCTGCTAAAATAGCGAATTATTATACTTTATCCTAAATAGTAAGTTTTACATAGAATATTTTTCTAGTAGAACTATATTTGCAACGTAGAAAAAAAATGGATGTTGTGGTTTGTTGGTTACTAGTTCACTCTTACAAAAGTTTGAATAAATAGTATAAAGTTTGGACTAACAAAATATAGCCGATAAAAGATTAAAAAGATATACTGTTGAACGGAGCGTCGCCAATGAAGTTCAATCAAGGTTCTTCTGCTTGTAAACAAAAAATAAATAAAATTAGATTTTACAAATAACAACCTAGCATTAAAACAATTTAACAATAAAACAATTAAACATGGACACAACAACAATTACAGGCATCGATTTTAGCCTAAAAAACAAAGTTGCAGATATGAGTCTTGCAGCCTGGGGTCGTAAAGAAATTATGCTTGCCGAAGCAGAAATGCCAGGGCTTATGAGCGTAAGAGAAGAGTATGGTAATAGCAAACCACTTGCAGGCGCACGTATTGCAGGTTGCTTACACATGACGATTCAAACTGCAGTTTTAATAGAAACTTTAACGCACCTTGGTGCTGAAGTAAAGTGGAGTAGCTGTAATATATTTTCTACGCAAGACCAAGCTGCTGCTGCAATAGCAGAAACTGGCTTAGGTGTTTTTGCATGGAAAGGACAAACAAACGATGAAAGTGAGTGGTGTATAGAACAGACTTTATTTTTTGGAAGTGCAGACAAACCATTAAATATGATTTTGGATGATGGTGGTGATTTAACTAATATGGTTTTTGATAAATATCCTGAATTGGTTAGCGGTATTAAAGGATTGAGCGAAGAAACAACTACCGGTGTACATCGTTTATACGAGCGTATGGCTGCAGGTACATTGCCTATTCCTGCAATCAACATTAATGACTCTGTTACAAAATCTAAGTTTGATAATAAGTATGGTTGTCAAGAAAGTTTGGTTGACTCTATTCGTAGAGCTACAGACGTAATGATGGCAGGAAAGGTAGCAGTAGTGGGCGGTTACGGAGATGTTGGAAAAGGAAGTGCATTAAGTTTACGTGGTGCTGGTGCAAGAGTTATTGTTACAGAAATAGATCCTATCTGTGCATTGCAAGCAGCTATGGATGGTTTTGAAGTAAAGAAAATGATTGATGCAGTAAAAGAAGCAGACATTATTGTTACTGCATCTGGCTGTAGAGATTTGATTACTGAAAATCATTTCCGTGCTATGAAAGATAAAGCAATTGTTTGTAACATTGGCCACTTTGATATTGAAATAGACATGGCTTGGTTAAATGCAAACTACGGTGCTAGCAAAAATACTATTAAACCACAGGTTGATTTATACACGATAGAAGGTAAAGATATTATTGTATTGGCTGAAGGTCGTTTGGTAAACTTAGGTTGTGCTACTGGCCACCCAAGTTTTGTAATGAGTAATTCATTTACCAACCAAACCCTTGCTCAGCTTGAGCTTTGGCAGAACAGTGCTAACTACGAAAATAAAGTGTACGTATTACCAAAGCACTTAGATGAAAAAGTTGCACGCCTTCACCTTGCAAAAATAAATGTAGTGTTAGATGAATTAACTACTGCACAATCTGAATACTTAGGCATACCAAAAGTTGGTCCGTTTAAGAGTGATATGTATAGGTACTAGGAGTTAGATGTGAGATATTAGATGTTAGATATTAGATTTTAGATATCAGATATCAGACAAAAGAATAAAGACAAAAAACAAGACAAGCCCGTTCAAATTTGAGCGGGCTTTTTTGTTTAGGGATTATTTTTTGTTGGTGAGCATTTGTTCTTTGATTTGGCTGCAGTGGCGACGCTCCGTTGAAAAGTAGTTTTTCAATTTGGCTTTTATTGGTGGGGAGAATGAAGCATTTGTGGGTGTATCTTCACTAAATATAAAAGATAAGATAAAAGTAACTCGATAAGCACGCATTTATATAAAAAATAAATTATAAAATATTTTTCAAATTTTCATAAGTCATTTTGTAAAAATCTTTTTTAAAATATGAATTTTATTATTTTATTTTTTAGGTTTAATTTTGTATAGGATTTATAAACAAAAATTAAATATTTATTAAATTATAAAATGACAGAGCTCTCCGTAAATATAAATAAAATAGCTACGCTTCGAAATGCACGTGGTGGTAACAACCCTAATGTAATAAAGGCTGCGCTTGACATAGAGCGATATGGTGCTTATGGAATTACAGTGCACCCAAGGCCAGATGAACGGCATATAACATACAAAGATGTAAATGATATAAAAAAAGTATTAACAACAGAATTTAATATAGAGGGCAACCCAACAGAAGATAGTTTTGTAAAACTTGTGCTAGATACTAAACCTACACAAGTTACATTGGTGCCAGATACAAGAGGACAAATTACTAGTAACCATGGTTGGGATACAATTACACATCAGCAATATTTAAAAGATATTATTACAATTTTTAAAAACGCTGGTATACGAGTTTCCATTTTTGTAGATGCAAATATTGAAATGATAAACGGGGCAAAAGAAACAGGTACAGATAGAATTGAATTGTATACAGAAAGTTACGCAAAGCAGTTTTCAATTGGCAAAATGCAGTTGGCAATAGAGCCTTTTGTAGAAGCTGCTTTAGTAGCGAATGAATTAGGACTGGGCATAAATGCTGGGCATGATTTAGATTTACAAAACTTGCAATTTTTTTCGCAAAATATTCCTAATTTATTAGAAGTTTCTATTGGGCATGCGCTTGTATGCGATGCACTTTATTTAGGATTAGAAAATGCCGTACAACTGTATAAGCGACAATTAGCTTAATTTTAATTAAGGGTTGCTAACTTTTTTTTATTCAAAATTTATGAAAATATTACAAAAGATAGGCAACACTTTTATAAATTTTTACAATTTTTACTCGCCTAAATAATTTTATTTTTTTGCTAAAATTGCTACCGTAAGCCTACTTACACAAACAAGTTTTTCGCCTTCATCATGTATTTTTATATCCCACACATGTGTACTGCTACCCAAATGCAAGCGTGTGGCAGTGGCTATTACAAGCCCATCCCTAACTGCTCGTAAGTGATTAGCATTTATTTCTAACCCTACACATATTTGCTTGCTTGTGTCTATTACAAGAGCAGATGCAACACTACCAACGGTTTCAGCCAATGCACAACTGGCACCACCATGTAGCAAGCCATAAGGCTGTTTGGTACGCTCGTCTACAGGCATGCTCATTTTTAAATAATCTGCACCAAGCTCTACAAATTGCATACCTAGTGCAGTACCCATGGTTGCAGCATTTAAGTTGTTTGCTATTATATTTTCAATGGTTAAATCTTTAATAAACCAAATCGTATTATTTTCCATTTTTATATGTCTTTTTTATTGTTTCATTTACAACTGTTGGTAAAAATTTTGTTACATCCCCTCCATTTTTTAATACATCTCTCACTAGGGTAGAAGCTACAGAAGTAAATTGTGGCAAGCATGTAAGAAAAATTGTTTCTATATTTTCTACAAGACTACGATTCATATCTGCAATAGCTTTTTCATATTCAAAATCATTAACGTACCGAATGCCACGGAGAATAAAATCAGCACCTATTTCTTTGCAACACTTTACTGTAAGTCCATCGTACAAAACAGCTTCTACTTTATCATTGCCCGCATATATTTCATTGAGCCAATCTATGCGCTGCTGTTCACTAAATAAAGGTTGTTTGTTACTATTTCTACCAATACCAATTACTAATTTATCAAACAATGGTAAGGCACGGTTTATAATATCAGTATGCCCAAGTGTTACTGGGTCAAAGGTTCCAGGGAAAAGGCATATACGCATAAAATAATTTTTTAAAAAATTTAGAAAAGTCTTAATTCTTACTCGAATTAATTGAACTATACAAATTGAAAAAATAAAAATAATTTAAGGTAAAAGATTTTTAATAACGATTTGATTAGAATAAACTTTAAGCCTAAACAAACCTAAAATTTTAAACCATCAACTTTTACGCTCTCCGCCAATAAATACAACACCGCCATCCTCACCGCTACACCATTTTCTACTTGGTTAAGTATAATTGAATTGCTACCATCCGCTACATCACTATCTATCTCTACCCCTCTATTCATAGGACCTGGGTGCATTATTACTATATCTTTACCAATACTTTCAAGCATTTTTTTTGTAACTCCATAAGACAAATTGTACTCTCTAAGGGTAGAAAAAAGTACTTTCTTTTGACGCTCTAATTGTATACGCAATACATTTGCTACATCGCACCATTCAAGTGCTTTTTGCAAATTATATTCTACTTTAACTCCCATTGCTTCTTTTATATATTTTGGTATTAATGTAGGGGGCCCAGCAACCATTACCTCTGCACCCATTTTTTTTAATAAATAAATATTGCTTAGTGCTACTCTGCTATGCATTATATCACCAACAAGAACAATTTTTTTTCCTTCTAAAGTACCTAGCTTTTCTTTTATAGAAAATGCATCTAGCAATGCTTGTGTAGGGTGTTCATTTGTACCATCACCCGCATTTACAATGGCGATATTGGGCAAGTGCTGTGCTAAAAAATGTGCAGCACCACTTGCAGCATGGCGCATCACCACCATATCTACCTTCATGCTCAAAATATTATTTACGGTATCTAACAGTGTTTCTCCTTTTGAGGCAGAGGAGGAAGATGCAGCAAAATTTATGGTATCTGCCCCTAACCTTTTTTCGGCCAGCTCAAAAGAAATACGTGTACGTGTACTGTTTTCATAAAATAAATTTATGATTGTAACATCTCTAAGAGACGGCACTTTTTTTACTGGTCGTTGTAATACTTCTTTAAAATTGTTGGCAGTTTGAAGAATAAGAATAATATCTTCCTTAGAAAGTTCTTTAATGCCTATTAAATGTTTGCTGGATAGTTGCATTAAGATGCGAAATTATAGTAAATAAACAATAATAGAACATTTATATAATTAAAAATTATTTTACTTAAAACAATGCTCTAAGCGAAGCCCTACCAGTATGTATTGTAGGTGATGTGCTTGGTTTTCTTCCTTCGTATTGTATGCTTACTTCTATATT
>JAYUJS010000617.1:0-1963 GCA_043765095.1 Ferruginibacter sp. | reverse complement strand
TTTTTGTTAGTGGGCTATAAATCCTTGATTGAACTTCGGTGGCGTCGCACATTTCAACTTCGCCTATCAATTTAGCTTTTATTATATATTATGTATCAAGCGAAAAAACATTCATTAAAAAAAATCTAAAACCTATAAATCGTATATCTAAAATTTCTTTCATTATTTTTTTCTAAAAACAAAATTTCTTCATTAAAAGAATTATAAAATCTTTAAATCAGCAATCAGAAATCTCTTTGTTGCTTACTTATGAAAATAAAAAACCATCAATTAAATGAAATCTAAAATTCACAAATCTAAAATCTCTAATGGCATTTAAAATAATCGAAAGGCTCTTTACAATCATTGCACTGGTATAATGCTTTGCAAGCTGTGGAGCCAAATTGACTTAGCAATTTTGTATCTGCAGATTTGCATTGTGGGCATTCAGGCATACTATCAGACAAATCTTTTGAAAACTTTGGTGGAGCAATGCCATAAGCTTTTAGTTTTTCTTTACCTGCTTCTGTCATCCAATCAGTTGTCCATACAGGGGTAAGTACCTGCGTAATTTTTATATTTCTATATCCGTATTCTATTAGCTTAAATCTAATATCCATACTTATTGCATCCATGGCAGGGCAGCCGCTGTAGGTGGGTGTTATTATAACTTCCACTTCATCATTATTCATTTTTACATCTCTTACTATGCCTAAATCTAAAATAGACAAAACAGGTACTTCTGGATCGCATACTTTTTCGAGTAAAGCAAATAGAGCCCCCCTAAACTCCTCTGTGGGGTTTACTTTTGGACTCTGTAAATTTTCGGAGTTTAAATTTATAATTGAATTAGGCACTTGCATTTTAAAAAGAATTTTAAATTGTTGTAGCGTTCACAATTCCCCCTTCGGGATATTTAGCGGACTTACCACTCCGCCCCAGGGTAAACCCTTTGTAAATATTGCAACTCAGAAAGTATGTAACCAAGTTTCTCTGTATGCACTCCGTTTTTTCCACCCAATTGTACAAACCCATTTTCAGGTATTAACAATGTTGCTTCATCAAAAACAGATTTCACTTTTTCCATCCATACATCTTTTAATAAAGCAACATCAGGAATAATATTTTCATCTGCTAATGCTTTTTCATATTCCGCAGGCACAAACATTTCACCAGCGTATTGCCAAAGTGTTGCAATTGCTTTTTGTATTTTATTATTGCTTTCCTCTGTACCATCACCCAAGCGTAAAACCCATTCGCTACTCCAACTTACATGATACCTTACTTCTTTTAAAGATTTAGTAGCTATAGCAGCCAGTTGTTCATCGCTACTATTCTGTAATTTTTCGTACAAAAAATATTGATACACACTAAAGAAAAACTGACGAACAATTGTTTGAGCCCAATCTCCATTTTCTTGTTCTACTAATAAATGGTTTTTAAATTCTCTTTCTGTACGCAAGTAAGCAAGTTTATCTTCATTACAATCTCCGCCAATTAATATTGCAGCGTATTGATAAAAATTTCTACTCTGCCCTATTAAATCTAATGTAATATTTGTAATAGCTATATCTTGTTCCAATATAGGCCCATGCCCACACCATGCACTATTTCGTTGTGTTAAAATTAGCGTACTATCCGCAAGTTGTAAAATATATTCAATTAATTTTTTTGTCATAATATTTTTGTACTATTAGAAATGAAAATTTACATGTGTCCTACTTCGTCTGGTATATCATAGAAAGTAGGGTGTCTGTAAACTTTATCTTCTGCGGGTTCATAAAATGATTGTGCATCATCTGGGTTGCTTGCATGAATATATTTACTTTCCACTACCCACAGGCTTACACCTTCTTGCCTGCGTGTATAAACATCACGAGCGTTTTGCATAGCCATAGTAGCATCTGCAGCGTGAAGGCTGCCAGCATGTTTATGGTCAAGGCCTTGCTTGCTTCTTATAAATATTTCCCATAAAGGCCATGCT